>JBOFJB010000119.1:0-7152 GCA_051650465.1 Dermatophilaceae bacterium
GTAGCCAGGCCGCGGGGGCCGCCAACCACTCCTCGACGTACTGCCATGCCTCAGCCGCGGTCAGCGGCTCAGCGAACGCTCGTGGGTTGGTACGGATCCGCACGAAGGCCAACAGAGTCGGCCAGGGCAGGCCGACCCGGCGCGGACCGTTCAATGCATCGGTGAGCCAGATGCGCGCCGGCTCGTGGTGTGGGCTCGAGGAGTCCTGGGCGAAGAGCAGGATGTTGGCGTCGACGATCACCGGGCAGCGGGTCCGTCCAGGACGTCGAGGGTGTCGGCGATGTCGGTGAGGTCGAGGCGCGCACCGCCAGGCGACGTGCGCTGAATGAAGGTCGGCGGTGGCTCGGAGGTCGCCATACCTCGGCGGACCAGTTCGTTAACCGCGGCGCTCATCCCCACGCCGCGCTCGTGCCGGACAGCGTCTACCGCTGCCGCGGTATCGGGTTCGAAGGTCACCGTCGTACGCATGCAGCCACGCTAGCATCACGATGCGATGTACTAAGCATCAGTCTCCTGGCTCCACCTCACCAACAGCACACCGGATGCGGCGTGCGCGAACACCCCCGCCCTCGACCAGCGAGACCAGCGTGCCGACTGCCCGTGGCTCCCCCACGACTGGCCCCGGAGACGAGCCCGAACAATCCACCGAACTCGACCCCTCGGGGCGTGGGACGTTCGGGTCTCAGCCCCGTTTCGGGACGCGGATGACGAGTGCGTCTCCCTGCCCACCACCACCGCACAGTGCGGCGGCGCCCGCGCCACCGCCTCGCCGGGCGAGTTCGAGGGCGAGATGCAGGGTGATGCGTGCTCCCGACATCCCTATCGGATGACCGAGCGCGATCGCGCCGCCGTTCACGTTGACCCTCTCGGGGTCGATACCGAGTTCGGCGACAGCAGCGAGCCCGACGACCGCGAACGCCTCGTTGATCTCGACCAGGTCGAGGCCGACCGGCGAGATGCCCTCTCGCGCACAGGCTTTCGCGATGGCCCCGGCGGGCTGCCGCTGCAGCACGGAGTCCGGGCCGGCGACCATTCCGTGCGCCCCGATCTCGGCGAGCCAGGCCAGGCCCCGCTCCTCGGCCGCGGACCGCCGCATCACCACCACCGCGCATGCGCCGTCGCTGATCTGGGATGCCGACCCGGCGGTGATGGTGCCGCCCTGGGCGAACGCGGGCCGCAGGCCGGCGAGCGATTCCGGGGTGGTGTCCGCGCGGACGCCCTCGTCGGCTCGGAACTCGACCGGGTCGCCCGTGCGCTGCGGGACCCGCACCGTGACGACCTCGTCCTCGAACAGTCCGGCCTCCCACGCCCGGGCGGCGAGCCGGTGGCTCCGCGCCGCGAAGGCGTCCTGCTGCTCGCGAGTGAACGTGAGGTCTCCGGTGTTTGCCGACTCGGTGAGCAGGCCCATCGGCTGGTCGGTGAACGCGTCCCAGAGGCCATCGGCCGCGAGATGGTCGGGCATCGTGACGTCGCCATACGGGTAGCCGCGGCGGCTCTTCGGCAGGAGGTGTGGCGCGCCCGTCATCGACTCCTGCCCACCCGCGACGACGATCTCGACCTCACCGGCCCGGACCAGTTGATCGGCGAGCGCGACAGCGGCGATTCCCGACAGACACACCTTGTTGATGCTCAGGGCCGGCACCGTCATCGGGATGCCGGCGTTGACCGCCGCCTGCCGGGCCGGGATCTGCCCCTCCCCGGCGTAGAGCACCTGGCCCATGACGACGTAGTCGACCTGCGTGGGCGCGACCCCGGCCTTCTGCAGTGCGCCGCGGATGGCGAACCCGCCGAGGTCGGAGCCGCTGAAGCCCTTCAGCGAGCCGCTCATCCGGCCCATCGGGGTGCGAGCACCCGCGACGATGACGCTCGGGTCGGCTGACCGGACTCGGCCAGCAGGCGAACCCGGGTCGGCAGAACGGATCGGGTCGATAGGCATGCGCGGACCTCTGGACTCACGGCGGAATCGGTGTCGTCGATGCTAGCCACGGTGGCTGCCGCCGGGCAGCAGGTGCGCCCGGTGACCCTCGCCACCACTCTCCACGGCATTGCGGCGTGCTCCCTACTCTGGCCGCATGACCGGCGCAGCGTCATCCGACCTGTTCACCGCGATCGACCATGTCGGGGTCGCCGTCTTCGACCTGGATGACGCGATCGCCTTCTACCGAGACGTCTACGGCATGCGCCTGCTGCACGAGGAGGTCAACGAGGAGCAGGGCGTGCGCGAGGCGATGATGGCGGTCGGTGGCTCGGGGTCGTGCATGCAGTTGCTCGCACCGCTGACCCCGGAGTCGACGATCGCCCGGTTCCTCGATCGGAGCGGGCCCGGCATCCAGCAGGTCGCCTACCGGGTGGATGACGTCGAGGCCGTCTCGGCGACCTTGCGCGGGCGCGGTCTGCGGCTGCTCTACGACACCCCACGGCGAGGCACCAGCGGGTCGCGGGTGAACTTCATCCACCCGAGGGATGCCGGCGGCGTGCTCGTCGAACTCGTCGAGCCAACTCCCGTCGCGGGCGCGTGACGCGGTCCCCAGGCTCGGCCGCACCTGCCGTATAACCGCCCCCAGTGGCCTGACGGCCCCACCCTGCCTTCGCCACCGGTCCGCGCTGCGTACGGTACTTCTCATGGAGAGGCCGAGCGAGTTGGCGCCAGTGCGTCGAGGTGGCCTCAGTCGGCGGCACGTCATCGTCGGCACCCTCGGAGCGACGGCGACACTGGGCGCCACAGGTCGGTGGTATCGCTCGCGGCACGTGTCAGCGCCACTTCTCTCGTCGGTCGTGGCAATCGACGCCGACGGACGACGGTTCGCTGTGACGCCAGGTGACTCAAGGATCGAGTTGAGTCCTGGCACGCGCGTCGTCAAATCGTCGGCAGCCTCGGCAGAGCGCTGTGCCGAGCAGCAACGAACGTGGCTGCACGCGAGTCGTATTCCAGGCCCTTCGCGCTACCGGGATCTGGCGACGACCGCGCTTCTGGACATCCACACGCTGACCCTGGACAACGGCGCGTCGGTGGCTGGCTGGCCTCCGCTGTGGCGATACGTGTGGCCACGCGACGCCGCCATGGTGGCGGTGGCGCTCGCTCGAACCGGTCACGAGGACGACGCGCTGCGCATCCTCATGTTTCTCCAGGAGGTCAACGACGACGGGGTGTTCGAGGCGCGCTATCGGCCTGACAGGTCCGGGCCTCCCGATGATCGGGGTGAACAGAGCGATGGGACCGGGTGGGTGCTGTGGGCGATGGCAACCATCGCGCGTGACCTGTCGTCGAGCACGCGGGAGATCTTCGTGAAGAGTCTCCAGCAGTTGATCGACTCCTGTAGCGCAGCGGCGCTCCGACTCACCGACTCGCCGACCGCGCTTCCGCCGGTTTCGCCGGACTACTGGGAGGTGCGCAACAAGCGTCTGAGTCTCGGCACTGCGGCACCGATGGCGTTCGCGCTGGACGCGATCGTCGACCTGGCCGGGTGGATGAGCAACCCCAAGGTGGCCGGGGCGGCGAGAGCGCGATCAGCGACGCTGCGCGGCTCCATCTCCGAGCAGTTCGGGGGGGCCGGCTACCCGCGCTACCTCGGAGACGACAAACCCGATGCGGCTGTCGCTTTCCTGCTGCCGCCGTTCGCCCGGCAAGCGCAGCCGGCGGTGCTCGATGCGTGGCGACGCGCCGCCGATGGGATGAGGCGGCCAGCCGGTGGCCTGGCCCCAGGCGTGGGCTGGAAGAACGACGGCATCAGTTGGACGCCGCAGACGGCGTTGTTCGCGCTGACGGCCGCCGCCACGGGTGACGAGACTTTGGCCCGAGCGCGGCTGGACTGGATCGCTGCGCATCGCACGGAGTACGGCGCGATCCCCGAGAAGGTGTCGTTCAACGGAGAGCCGAGCGGGCCAGCGCCGCTCGCGTGGAGTTGCGCCATAGTCCTCCTGGCCCTGCAGACGTTGAGCGACACCTGATGTCGGTTCGGCTTCTGGTGCCGCGTCGGCGGTGACCCACGGCCCAGAAGGACCCCCGCCGCTCGCTGGACGCCGGGACCGCACCGGTGCTCGAGAACGCACCGGTGCCCGGGCTCGCCGCCGGGCGAGGCCATGGTCGCGGTCGGTCAGCGGTCAGGGACCCACCGCGTCCCGAGCCGACCAGCAGCGGGCGTGCCAGTGCCGGCGCTCGGCGATTCCGCCGATGCCCTCGGCCGGCCACACCACGACGTGCGGCGTGCCGACCAACACCTCCTGGTGACAGCCCGGGCAGCGGTACTCACGGGTTGCGCCGACGCCGGTCAGCCGCCGGACGTGGAACCGCCGACCCCGCCACTGTTGGGTCGACACCTCGGTCGCTCCACCCAACGGCCGGGACTCCAGGTCGCGGCGGCGGCGGTTGCTGCGGGGCACTGCGTCATCCTCGCAGAACAGCAACGACGCCGGTGCGGTCGCCGCAGGTGGCCGGCAACCGCGCCACCGACCGGCGTGGCTAGGGTTGCTGCTTGTGCGGATCGTCATCGCCAGATGCAGCGTCGACTACGACGGCCGGCTCACCGCCCACCTCCCGCTCGCCACGCGGCTGCTGCTGGTGAAGGCCGACGGCTCAGTTCTCGTGCACTCCGACGGCGGGTCGTACAAGCCGCTCAACTGGATGGCGCCACCGTGTGCGATGGCAGAGACGGAACCCGATGACGCCGAGCGCGCTGCCGGAGCCACTCGGGTCTGGGTGGTCCGGCATGCGAAGTCCGACGACCGGCTCCGCGTCCGGCTGCACGAGGTCCTGCACGACTCGGCGCACGAACTCGGCATCGACCCGGGCTTGGTCAAGGATGGTGTCGAGGCCCACCTGCAGCGGTTGCTCGCCGAGCACATCAGCACCCTCGGCACGGGGTGGACCCTCGAGCGGCGCGAGCACATGACGGCTATCGGACCGGTCGACATCCTGTGTCGCGACGGGGCGGGCGGGCATGTCGCCGTCGAGATCAAGCGGCGCGGCGAGATCGACGGCGTCGAACAACTCACTCGATACCTCGAGTTGATGAATCGCGACCCCCATCTCGCCCCGGTCGCCGGGGTGTTCGCGGCCCAGGTCATCAAGCCACAGGCGCGCACCCTCGCCGAGGATCGCGGCATCCGGTGTGTGGTGCTCGACTACGACGCCCTGCGTGGTGTCGACGACCGGGACCACCGGCTGTTCTGACCGGTTCCGTTGCCGCGCAATACTATTGCCGATGCGGGCTTTGACGACCCAACGGCGAGTCCAGGTGGTGGCTTGCTGGTTCACCGGGGTACCTGTCGCCAACCTGCGAGTCGTCACCCGTCGCTGGCCACGTGCGGCCGCGTGCGTGCGCTCGAGCACCTCGAGGGCAATCGGGGCCGAGCACCGGTGGCACCTGGCAGGGACGTCTCGCCGGCTCAGGGGGCGTGCGCACCCTGAGCCGGCGGAACGCACCTGAGAGGTGCCTCAGCGGATCTGCACCCTGCCGTGGTGGCGCTAGACGCATCACTGCCGGCCGCGAGTCGGCCGATACCGCTCGCCGCGGACGGGCTGGGTCGCGGCGTACTCCGAACAGCCCCGGTCGAGTGGCAGGAGTCGCGCCTGGGCTCGTTCCCCGGTCCTGACATGGCTATTCCCCCTCGTGTGCGGTCGACGTACCAGTCAAGCGGGTCGGACTCCGTTCAGCGGCAAGGAACGCGTAAAGAAAGCGCAAATCTTGGACAGCGACCATCTCGTGCCACCACCCGCGCAGCACACGCCAGCAGCGCTGGCGCCGACACTGGCGCGAGATGGAAGGCTGTCGGTCATGGTCAACCTCACCCGCATCTACACCCGGACCGGCGACGACGGCAGCACCTCGCTCGGCGACCTGAGCCGGACCCGGAAGACCGACCCACGGCTTGCTGCGTACGCCGACGCCAACGAGGCCAATGCTGCGATCGGTGTCGCGCTCGCCTGCGGCAATCTTCCGGATGACGTACGTGCTGTGCTTGGGCGAGTCCAGAACGACCTGTTCGACATCGGCGCCGACCTGTGTACCCCGCTTCAGCGTGATGACGAGCACCCGCCGCTCAGGGTGCTGGAGCGGCAGGTCGAGGTCCTCGAGCGGGAGTGCGACCACTACCTCGCCAACCTCGAAAAGCTGCGCTCCTTCATCCTTCCAGGGGGGACCGCTGGGTCGGCTCACCTGCACCACGCGCTCACCGTGGTGCGCAGGGCCGAACGCTCCACCTGGGCGGCGATCGAGATGTACGGCACGGAGCCCGGCACCGAGCGCGGCCACGGCGGGGTGAACCCGATGACCGCCCAGTATCTCAACCGGCTATCGGACCTGATGTTCGTGCTCGCCCGACACGCCAACGTCGGTGCCGGCGGCGACGTGCTCTGGGTTCCTGGCGGCGAGCGCGGCATCGAGCGGTCCACCCCACCGACGTGACCTGGCCAGCCGGTCACTCCTAGGCGACGTTGCTGTGGTAGCCGGGGGGGCTCGACTCCAGCCAGGATCGCACCGCGGTGTACGCGGCTGGGGTGAACGCGAAGTCACAGTAGGCACCGGTCGTTGTCCGGCCGGCGACGGCCACCGGGTCGAAGAGACCTGGGATGGGGTCAGCAATCGACCGCGGAGCACCGAAATCGACGAGGCCGCGGGGCCAGGTCAACTCCGGCCGCCAGGAGGGACCGACGATGCTGAACCACTCGAGATGGTCGGCTCCGAGCCGGGCCAGCCCGAGTCGCCACCGGGTCGTGTGGACCTTACGCCGGGCGCACAGGACCACCGTCCGGCCCTCGCTGCCGATGTACCGGCGACGCACCCACAGCACGACGACCGCGGCGAGGGCGAGCAGGACCAGAAACCCGAGGACCAACTCGACGACGACGACGACAGACATCGAGAGCCGACCAGCCTCCTCGCGTCAGGCGCCCATGCCGCTGGCGTCCACGCTCTCCGCGACGATCGTCACCCGATCGTGGTCAACGGAGAGGAACCCGCCATCGACCGTCGCAGACCGCCACGACCCGTCCAGGCCGAC
The DNA here is from genome assembly GCA_051650465.1 of Dermatophilaceae bacterium. GTDB lineage: Bacteria > Actinomycetota > Actinomycetes > Actinomycetales > Dermatophilaceae > JBOFLG01. Next base: position 7,000 of record JBOFJB010000119.1, read on the forward strand.
GCGCACCTCGCCCGCGGCGAGCACGCAGAGCAGCGGCTGATGGCCAGGCATGATGCCGAGGTCGCCGTCGACTGACCGGGCGCTGACCTGGCTGGCCTCGCCCTCCCAGACCTTGCGGTCCGCAGCGACGAGTTCGACCTGGAGCGCCATCAG
>JBOFJB010000120.1:0-5027 GCA_051650465.1 Dermatophilaceae bacterium
TGACCGACACGGTGCCAGCCGACATCGGCCGCGACAACGAGCCGATCGGAAAGTTCGGGCGACAGTACGGCTCGACGCCGGATGTCGTGGAGCGGGCGTCGTTGGCGTTCCTGCGCGGGATGCTGGCCGGCGGGGTGCAAGGCACGGTCAAGCACTTCCCCGGCCTGGGCCGGATCACCAACAACACCGACTTCAGCTCGACCGGCATCACCGACCGCACCACCACGGCATCCGACCCCTACCTCGCGCCGTTCGCCGCCGGAATCGCCGGCGGCGCGGGGCTGGTCATGGTCGGGTCGGCCCGTTACGAGAAGGTGGATCCTGGTGTGCCGGCGGTGTTTTCGCGGCCGATTGTCACTGATCTGCTACGCGGCCGGCTCGGGTACCAGGGCGTGGTGGTCACCGACGACCTCAACGCCGAATCACTCGAGGACGTCTCGGTCCCGGAGCGCGCAGTGCGCTTCGTCGCCGCCGGTGGGGATCTCGCGCTGACCGGTCAGGCGTCCGATGCGCCCCAGATGCTCGACGCGATCGCGGCGAAGGCGACGGCGGATGAGGCGTTCGCCGCGCAGGTCGACGCCGCGGTCGGGCGCGTCCTCAACCTCAAGTACCGGATGGGCCTGCTGCCCTGCTCCCCCTGAGGTGCTCTCCGCTCGTCGCTGCCCAGCAGGCCGACCGGTTCAGGAGGATCGGCTGATCTGTCGTACCCGGCCAGACCGGCCCCAGGCGGTGTCGGCTGTCCAGACGGCGGCATCGAGGCGGTCCCCGGTAGCCAGGCAGAGCCGGTCGGCCAAGGACAGTCCACTGCCTTTCCTCCAGCGGGCGGCCGCCTGCTCGGCATCCTCGGCGACCACCGGCACGACCTGAAGCCCGTAGCTCAGCAGGAGGGCCCGAGCGAGCGACCAGTCGCCGCCATGCTGCGCCACCTTCTGCGCCACCTCTGACCAGTTCGCGGCGCTGCAGCGCGCGCTGTCTGTGAGCTCGTGCTCGACAGTGCGCCAGCCGTTCTCGCGTCCGAGGAAGCAGAGCAGGGCGGAGGAGTCGAACAGGTTCATCGTCATTCGCCCCGTGCGGCCGCCGCCCGGCGCTCGGTGAGCAGCTCGCCGACGAGGTCGTGCCCTGACAGTTGGTCCCGCACCATCTCGGCCACCTGATCTCGCGAAGCCAGGACCAGGCCGCGAGGGCTCTCGAGCAGGAGCAACGTAGAACCGGCGTCGAGATTCAGACGTTCGCGCACCTGAGCGGGGAGAACGAGACGACCACGATCTCCCATCGTGACCGTATACGTCCCACTCATTACATGAGCGTACCACTTGACTACAAGAGAGCCCACTACAGGCCGTCTCGGGGCGCCCCCTACCGGTTCAAGGCCGAACCGCCGCTCGCCCGGGCCGGTGGCCCGACCTGCCCCCCGCTGTCTCGGCACCAACGCGCCGTCCACCAGCCCGGCCAACACGCCGGCGAACGCGTCATCCACCGGCCCGCCGCGTTACGCGCTGACCTCGGTCACCGGCATCGACGAGTCCGCCGAGATCGACAGGTCGGATGCCGGACGCCCCTTCGCCATCATCTGGGCACCCAGCGCGGCGACCATTGCCCCGTTGTCGGTGCACAGCCCCGGACGAGGCACCCGCAACTCGACTCCCGCTGCCTCACAACGTGATTGGGCCAGCGTACGCAACCGCGAGTTGGCCGCGACCCCACCGCCAACTTGCAGATGCGCCACCCCCTCGGCGCGGCACGCCGCCACGGCCTTGCGGGTGAGCACGTCGACCACGGCCTCCTGGAACGATGCCGCAACGTCCGCCACGGGTACCGGCTCACCGGCCGCCTCCCGCGCCGTGACCCATCGGGCGACCGCGGTCTTGAGGCCGGAGAACGAGAAGTCGAATCGGTGCCGCTCGAGGTCTCGCCCGGTGGTCAGGCCCCGAGGGAAGTCGATGACCACCGACCCCTCGCGAGCTGCCCGATCGATATGCGGCCCGCCCGGGAACGGCAGACCGAGCACCCGGGCGACCTTGTCGAACGCCTCCCCGGCCGCGTCGTCGATGGTCGACCCGAGCGGCCGAACGTCGCGGGTCACGTCAGGCACCAGCAGCAGCGAGGAATGCCCGCCGGAGACGAGCAGCGCCATCGTCGGCTCCGGCAGCGGCCCGTGCTCGACCACATCGACCGCGACATGCGAGGCCAGGTGGTTCACGCCGTACAGCGGGATGCCGAGCGCGAGCGCCAGCGCCTTCGCCGATGCCACGCCGACCATCAACGCCCCCGCCAGCCCTGGGCCTGAGGTGACCGCCACCGCATCGAGGCCGGCCAATCCGACTCCTGCAGAACGACATGCCCGCTCGATCGTCGGGACCATCGCCTCGAGATGCGCTCGGCTGGCCACCTCCGGAACCACCCCGCCGAACCGGGCATGCTCGTCGACACTGCTCGCCACGACGTCGACGAGTAGGGTCTCGCCCCGCACGATGCCGACCCCGGTCTCGTCGCAGGAGGTCTCGATGCCGAGCACCAGCGGCCCGTCAGACATCGCCAAGACCTTTCTGCACCAATGACATTCGTAGGACAAGCGCGTCGACATGCGCCGGTTGATAGTAGCCTCGGCGCACCGACACCACCACAAAGCCGGCACTCTCATACAACCGCAAGCCGGCCACGTTGTCGGCTCGCACCTCGAGCATCACGGCCGCTGCCCCGCGCTGCCGGGCCCGCCGCAGAACGTCCCCGAGCAGCGCCCGGCCGAGCCCACACCCACGCCACGCCGACGCCACCGCGAGCGTCATCACGTCGGCCACCTCGCCGCGCTGGTCGAGCCCCGCGTACCCGACCAGACCGGAGCCGCAGTCAGCCACCACATAGTCGCGCCGCGGCCGGCCGGCCAACTCGGCCCACCAGGACTCCTCCGACCACGCCTCCGCGGAGAACACCTCGCCCTCCAATGCCGCCGCGGCCACCACATCGGTCCACCGCATGTCCCGCAGCACCACCGCGTCGCCGTGGGTCGTCGCTCCTGCCGTGGCCACCACCTATCCACCCCGCTCGGCAGTGGTCAACGCATCGGGTCGACGCAGGTAGCGCGGCTCGACCGGCATCGCGACGCCAGCACCCCACCGGCGCAGGCATACTCGCGCCAACCACCCAGCATCCACGTCGACCGGCCCGCGCAACGGCGCGGGGAAGAGATCGGGGTAGAGCAGCGGCCCGCGGCCCGCGGTCGGCAGCGCGCGCAGATCATCCGAGAGTTCGGCCGGTGGAGCGACACCCGGCGGTCCGGCCGGCGCCGCGCCGGTGGCGGAGCGCGTGTAGCGCGCCCAGTACACCTCTCGCCGGCGGGCATCAGTGGCGACGAGCACTTCGGGCACGTCGGATGACGCCAGCGCCTCCTCGGCGAGCGCGTCGAGGCTGCCCACCCCATGGACCGGCACCTCGAGAGCATGACCCAAAGTCAACGCGGTGACCATGCCCACCCGCAGGCCGGTGAACGGCCCCGGCCCACACCCGACCGCGATCGCGGTGACGCCGCCCGGCGGCAACCCTGCCTCGGCGAGCACGTCCCGCACCAGGGGGGCCAGCAACTCGGTGTGGCCGCGAGCGTCGAGGACCGATCGCACCACGACATCCGGCCCGTTCACCCCGACACCTCTGGGCTCGGCACCCGGACCATTGGCCGATCCGGCGCTCGGCCGGGCCGCCCCGACCTCCGCGGTCATTCCGGCAGCAGATCGGGCCGCTACGGAAATTCGTTCGGCGACAGCGGCATTCGATGCGACATCACCAGCCTGCAGCACTGCCACAGTGACGGCGGTGGTCGAGGTGTCGATGGCGAGGATGACGGTCACGTGCCACTCCCGGGCCCAGCCAGCGCGGCGAGCGCGCGGGCGGCATCCGCCCACCGGGCGCCGACACCGGTGAGGGTCGCCATGCGCACCTCGGAGCCGGCCTCGACCTCGAGCGTCACCTCGAGCCGGCTGTCGGCCAACCGATCGGCCAACCCGTCGCCCCACTCGACCACCGTGACACTCGACCCGAGCGACGTGTCCAGGTCGAGGTCGTCGAGTTCGAGGGTGCCGGCGAGTCGGTAGGCGTCGACGTGCACCAGCGGCGGGCCGCCGGCGAGCGACGGGTGCGCTCGGGCGATGACGAACGTCGGCGAGGTCACCGGCCCCCGAACCCCCAGTCCCTCGCCGAGGCCCTGGGTCAGCGTCGTCTTGCCCGCTCCCAGCCCGCCGGCCAGCACGACGAGATCACCGGCGTGCACCACCTGACCGAGCGCAATCCCCAATGCGTGGGTGTCGGCGGCGGACGGCAGCACCACCCGCGCCGTCGGACCGCTCACGGCGCGGCCCCGCGGCGGGCCCGCGCCACCCGCCGCCTCTTCGCGATGTCCTGGATGGTCCGGCGAACTCGCGGTGCGCGCTCCACCGGAGCGCCCTCGGCGACGGCCCGCCGCGCCCGGGTCACCAGCATGAGCAGTTGTTGGGTGACGAGTTGCGGGTGCTCGAGCATGAGCAGATGCCCGGCATCCTCGACGACGACGTGCTCGGCGCCGGGGATGCGGCGCACGATCGCCTCGCTGTGCGACGGCGGGGTGACCAGGTCACCTGCCCCGCCCATCACCAGCACCTCGACACCATGCAGCGCGTCGAGTTTGTCATCGAGTTCGAGCACGTCGATGTCGGGCAAGAATGCCGCCATGACGTCGAACGGAGTGGCGAAGACCATCTCGGCGACGAGGTCCACCAGGTCGCCGCTCACCGCCGAGTCGAACGCCCAGCGCCGCACGACGAGGTCCTGAAACCTCTTGCCAGCCCGGCGAAGCACAGCCAGCGGTGCGGCGTGCCGGGACAGCCGGGTGAGCAGCACCGGGCCGAATGCCCCCACGAACCGGCCCGCCGCAGTGCCCAGCCCGAGTTCGGTGACCTCCTTGCCACCGGGGCTGGTCGAGACCAGGGCCACCGCCACCACCCGCTCGCGGACGACATCCGGGTGCCCACCCGCCCACGCCATGACCGTCATCCCACCCA
>JBOFJB010000121.1:0-4959 GCA_051650465.1 Dermatophilaceae bacterium
CCCCGATCGGGGTCGGTTGTCCCCGGCCGGTCGATGACGGTAGCGTCTCGGCTCGACACCTACCCCGGGGGCTCCCCGAGGTGGTGGCCCGGGGAGGAAAGCCGGGCAGGGATAACGGCTGGGGCCTGCCCCAGGGGAAGCACTTACACGGCTGGGGCCTGCCCCAGGGGAGAAGCACCTACACGGCTGGGGCCTGCCCCAGGGGAGACATCGAAGGGGTTCGCCATGTCAATGTCGGTCTGTGTCCTCGACCCGTCGACCCCACCCGGCGACGTGCGTCAGTGGTCCTGCGGCGGGCACCGCGCCGTCATCGCCGGCCGTCTCGGCGGGCCAGGAGTCGCCGACTACCTGCGCACCACCACCGGGGGTGACGGGCACGTCATCCTGCTGCACCGCCCGAGCGAGCGCGACGACGCGGGCTTCCTCGCCAACGTCATCTCCGGCGCACTGCCCGGGGTTGCGATCGCCCGGCTCGAGGTGACCACCACACTTCTCGCGGCCACGATGACCGCCCTGGAGGCTTCGGTGGTGAGCCCCGACGGCCACGTCACCCGGCTTTCCCGGATCGCGAACAGCCTCGACCACGTGAGCAGCGGCCTGTGGGTGCAGAAGGCGACGCGGCTGACCGCGCCGAACCCAAGTTTCCGGCAGCACCTGCGGTCGCTGGTTCCTGGCGGGCCGGGTTTCGTCGCACTGCGTAGCCCCGAGCCCCGTCTCGTCAAGGCGGATGCCGGTGGCTGCGACCCGAGCATGGCGCGGGGTCGGCTCGTCGTCGGTGCCGAGCCCGACGCACCAGGGCTCGACCGGCTCCGCGCCTGGTTCGGGGGCGACACGATGTGTGTACCGCCGGCGATGGCCTCCGTCCGCCACGGCTACGGCGATGCCGGCTTCGAGTTCGCCATCGTCGACGAAGCGGTCGCCGCGCCCGACCCGGCCCGCGGCCACTGCCGGGTCTGCGGGGAGACGCTGCATCATCCGGCGTGCCCGTTCTGTCACGTCCTCAGCGACCCGCCGCTGGCCGACAGCAGCCATGCGGACGCAGATCCCGGTGACCGCAACGGCGCCGCGGTTCCCGGCTCGGCCATCGGCCGCACCGACGGCCGCCACGCCGACGCGCACACCCGCATGGGCCCGGCCGACACCGGCCACGCCAACACCCGAACCACCGATGCTCGAACCGCCAACGCCCGCAACGCCACCCGAGAAACGAGCCGTGTATGAACCCCCGCCAGCGTCGAGGGCTGCTCTTCATCCTCGTCTCGGTCATCGTCGCCGTCGGTACCTTCTTCGCGGTCACCGCCTACGTCGCGAATGTCAATAGCCAGGTGGGCTCGCGAGTCACCATCTACCAGGCGCGGGATGTCGTCGAGGCATACACCCCGCTCGGGCCGGACAACCTCGAGGCCGTGGAAGTACCCGAGCGCTGGGTTCCGGACTCCTCGGTGCTCTCCCTCGACGAGTTGCAGGGCCGACGGGTCGGCTTCCGGCTCAACGCCGGCTCCACGGTGAGTTCGGACATGCTCATCCCGAGCAGTTCGCTGTCAGCCACCGAGCGCGAAGTAGCGATCAATGTCAACTCGGTGACCGGGGTGGCCGGCCGGGTCGCCCCCGGCGACCGGGTCGACATCTACGCCGTGTTCGCGGAGGTTCCCGGGTTGCCGAAATCGGTACGCATCCTGGTCCGTGACGTGCGGATCGTCTCGATCGCCGGCGAGCAGACCGTCACCAAGGAGAGCGACGCCGGGGGTACCTCTGAGCAGACGGTGATCCCGGTGACGCTCGCCCTCGAACCCGGCCAGGCGCTGTCGGTCACCTACGCGGCGGCGTTCGCCAGCGAGGTACGCCTGGTCGCCCTGCCGAACGACGTGGGCACGAACCGCCGCGGCGAACCCAACCAGTACGACGCTCGCCAACTCGGTGGGAAGCCGATCGCCGAGGAGGGCCGGTGATGCGGGTCCTCCTCGGGATGCCCGACGGCTCGGTCGAGACCGACCTGCGATCGCTGCTCGAGGAGTTGGACGGCACCGACATCGTCGGGGTCGCCCGGACGAGTGCGACCGTGCTCGACTACGTCGCCCGGCTCAGCCCCGACCTGGTGATCCTCGACGAGCGCCTCGGCCCCGAGCCGGTCGGCCAGACCATCCGCGACCTCGGCGGTCGCTTCCCGAGCCTGGCCGTGCTCCAGGTCTCGGCCGACCGCGCGCCCGCGGTCGTCATCCGGGCGATGGAGGCCGGTGCCCGCGGCGTTCTCTGCCACCCGTTCGCCTTCGACGACATCTCGGCCAAGGTGACCACGGCGTTGGACTGGTCGCGGCAGATGAAGCGCGTCCTCGCCGGGGCGATCGCCCAGGCGAGTTCGGCGCGCGGCACGGTGATGGCCTTCGTCGGAGCCAAGGGCGGGGTCGGTACGACCACACTGGCCACCCACCTCGCTGTCGACCACCTCGCCGCCGACCGCGCCCGCCGGGTGTGTCTGGTCGATCTTGACCTGGAGAAGGGCGACGTCAGCGCGGTCCTCGAGGTACGCCAGTCGGTCTCGGTGGCCGACCTGGCCAAGGTGCACCAGGACCTGTCCGCCTCGACGGTGGAGGACGCGCTGGTGCAGCACGAGTGCGGGCTGCACCTGCTGCTCAGCCCAGCCGACGTGCGGCTCACCGAACTGGTCACTGCCGAGTCGCTGCGGCCGGTTTTCGCCCTGCTCCGCCGGGAGTTCGACCTCATCGTCGTCGACGGCGGCGGCTCGGTGTCACCGAATCAGGCCGCGGTCATCGAACTCGCCGACGAGACCGTCGTGGTGACCACGGCCGATGTGCTCGCGGTACGGGCGATGCGCAAGCGCATCCTTGCCTGGGAGGCGCTCGGGGTCACCGATGAGAGCGCGCTGCGGGTCATCGTCAACCAGGTCGACCGCTCCAGCATCTTCCCGGCGAGCGCGGTGACCCAACTGACCAGCGCCTCGGTGCTCGACGCCGTGGTGCCCCGGTCGGTGCGGGCGCTCGAGCCGGCAATGAACGAACGCGACCCCCGCGCCGTGACCGAGGTGGCCTGGTGGCGGCTGATGACCACCGTGCGGCGCGAACTCGGGCTCGACGCCGCGGCACCGAAGGACCGCAGGACCACGGGAGGCCAGGTGCGGGCACGGCAGCAGGGACGAACCGTCGAGGATGCCGGCCGGCTTGCCGGCGCCGAGCCGCCGGGTGGCAACTCCCACGCCGGCCCCGGCGAGGTCAGCCCTGGCCGGACGGACACCGGTGAGGTCGGCCCCGACCAGGCAGTCGAGCAGGCCGCCGGGGAGGTGGTCACGGTCGGCGCCCGCGCGGACCGCCGACGTGGGCGGCGGCGACGCGAACGCGGTCAAATCGCCCTGGAGAACGTCGTGCTGCTGCCGATGATCCTCTTCGTCGGGCTTGCCGCGTGGCAGGTCGTCACGATCGGGTTGACCTTCGTGATGGCGGGCAATGCCTCTCGGGTGGCGGCCCGCGAGTACTCGATCACTGGTAGCCGGTCCCAGGCTGAACAGTTGGCGCGCGACTCCAGCCCGTGGGCATTCGATGACCTCACCGTCGCGACCGGTCGCCGGACGCGGACGGTGACGGTGCGGATGCAGATCCCGGCCGCCGGACCGGCGAGCTTGGGGCTCCCGCAGACATTGACCTCGACTCGAGAGGTGGTGGGCGAGTGATGAGCGGTCGGCGACTCGTGACCAGTCGGCAGGCGGCCGGCGGCATCCACACGGCATGCGGCGACCGCAAGCACACCCACCGGTCCGAGCGGGGCGTGGCCTCGCTGGAGTTCATGGTGCTCGCCCCGGTGGTGCTGTTGGTCGCCTTCGTCGCATGGCAGCTCGCCATCGGCGGCTGGGCTGCCCTGTCGGCCAACGAAGCCGCGCGCGCCGCGGCCCGGGCTGCGAGCCTCGGCCAGGACCCGCAGAACGCGGCCCGTGATGCGCTGCCGTCCGGGCTGCGGACGTTCCGGCTCACCGGTGGCCGCGTCGGCGACGGGTACAGCTACACGGTGCGGGTCGACGTGCCGGCGTTCTCCGCGGTGGGCCTGAGGCCGGTCTCGCGCACCGTCGACATGCCGGCGCCGCTCTGATGGCGCGCTCGTACGGGTCGTTCATCGGCACCGCCACCGGACGCCGCCGGGTCGGCGACGAGGAAGACACTCTCGTCACCGGCTTCCGCCAGTTGCTGCTCGAGGAGGTCGACCTCGGCGAGTTGAGCAAACTGGAGCCCGGTCAGCGCCGGGCCCGGCTCGAGCGGGTCATCGCGCACCTGGTCAGCCGGGAGGGCGTCATCCTCTCGACCAGCGAGCGCAACCTGCTGGTGCGCCGGGTGGTCGACGAGGCGGTCGGCCTCGGGGTGCTCGAGCCGATCCTCGCCGACCCCACGGTGAGCGAGGTCATGATCAACGGGCACGACACGATCTATGTCGAGCGGGCCGGCCGGCTGGAACTGTGGCCGGCCGGGTTCGCCAACGAGGAGCAGTTGCTGCAGACCATCGACCGCATCGTGTCGACGGTGAACCGGCGGGTCGACGAGTCCAGCCCGATGGCCGACGCCCGCCTGCCCGCGGACACCCGGATGCCGCGCGGCGCGCGGGTCAACGTGGTGTTGCCACCGCTCGCGTTGAACGGGCCGACGGTGACGATCCGGCTGTTCCCGACCGCGATCTCGCTGCCCCGGCTGATCGAGTGGGGTTCGTTGAACGCCGAACTCGCCCAGTTGCTGCAGGCGTGTGTGGAGGCACGGCTCAATGTGGTGGTCTCCGGCGGTACCGGCACGGGCAAGACCACGATGCTCAACGCGCTGTCGAGTTTCATCTCGCCGAAGGAGCGGATCGTCACCATCGAGGATGCCGCGGAGTTGAGCCTGGACCAGCCGCACACCATCCGGCTGGAGACTCGACCGCCGAACGTCGAGGGACGCGGGCAGGTCTCCATCCGTGACCTGGTGCGCA
>JBOFJB010000122.1:0-10915 GCA_051650465.1 Dermatophilaceae bacterium
GCTGGGCCGGAATCGGCGCGATGTAGTTGCCGAGCATCGTCGACATCCGCCAGGTCTTCGTCACGTGTCGGTCCAGGCTGTGCGACTTGTACTGGGTGAGGACGACGACTTTGAGGTATCCGGAGTTGACGACGTTGGAGAGTGCGAAGTCGATGAGTCGATAGATCCCGCCGAACGGCACCGCGGGCTTGGCGCGGTCGCGGGTCAGAGGCATCAGGCGTTTGCCTTCGCCGCCGGCGAGGACGATGACGAGCACCTTGGGTCCACCGCTGCGGTACGCCATGCCCCCAACCTATGGGCTCGCGGTCGTCGTCGGGAGGTCACGGCGCTCAGTAGGGTGAATCACGTGCGGATCGACATCCTCAGCAAGGAGTACCCGCCGGCGGTCTACGGCGGCGCCGGTGTTCATGTCGCCGAGTTGGTTCGTGCCCTGCGCCGGCGTAGTGACCTCGACGTGCGGGTCCATGCGTTCGGCGGGCCGCGCGACGAGGACGGCACGACGAGCCATCCCGACCTCCCGCAACTTGCCGGTGCGAACGCCGCGCTGCGTACCGTCGGTGTCGACCTCACGATCGCGGCCGCTACCGAGGGTGCCGACCTGGTGCACTCGCACACCTGGTATGCCAACATGGCCGGCCACGTCGGCGCGCTCCTTGGCGGCATCCCACACGTGCTCACCGCACATAGCCTGGAGCCGATGCGGCCGTGGAAGGCCGAGCAACTCGGCGGCGGCTACCGGCTCTCGTCCTGGGTCGAGCGCACCGCTTACGAGGCCGCCGATGCCGTGGTCGCGGTGAGCGCCGGCATGCGGGCCGACATCCTTCGTGCGTACCCCGCGGTCGACCCCGAACGAGTCAGCGTCGTGCACAACGGCATCGACACCGAGCGGTGGCGGCGGTCGCCGGACCCGGACGTGGTGCGCCGGCATGGTGTCGACCCCGACCGGCCGGCGGTGGTGTTCGTGGGCCGGATCACTCGGCAGAAAGGCCTCCCGTACCTGCTCCGGGCTGCCGCACACCTGCCTCCGGAGGTGCAGTTGGTGCTCTTCGCCGGGGCGCCGGACACCCCCGAGATCCTCGCTGAGGTCGAGTACCTGATCGGTGAGTTGCGCGCTGCTCGCGACGGCGTCGTGTGGACCACCACGATGCTGCCGCGCGACGACGTGGTCGCGGTGCTCAGTGCGGCTACCGTTTTCGTCTGCCCATCCGTGTACGAGCCGCTGGGTATCGTCAACCTCGAGGCGATGGCCTGCGAACTGCCGGTCGTCGCCACCGCCACCGGTGGCATCCCGGAGGTCGTCGTCGACGGGGAGACCGGCTGGCTCGTCCCGATCGACCAGGTCCAGGACGGCACCGGAACGCCGGTCGACGGAGACCGCTTCGTGGCCGACCTCGCTGCCGCGCTCACCGATGCGGTGAGCGACCCTGCCCGAGCAGTGCGAATGGGCGTGGCCGGGCGGGCACGGGCCGCGGAGTCGTTCTCCTGGAAGCGGATCGGCGAGCAGACGCACCGGGTGTATCTCGACGCGCTGAGGCGCCGTAGCCGGTCCGCCAGCGTCCGTTAGGGTCTCCCGTCATGAGTGACGTCCGCGGCCTCCCGTCATGAGTGACGTCCTCGCGATGTCTGGGGTGAGTGTCGTCCGGGGCGGCACCACGATCCTCGACGATGTCTCCTGGGAGGTCGAGGAGGGCCAACGATGGGTGGTCCTGGGACCGAACGGAGCGGGCAAGACCACCCTGCTCCAGTTGGCTGCTGCGCGGACCCACCCCACCAGCGGCGTGGTCGGCATCCTCGGTCAAGTCCTCGGCGCGGTCGACGTGTTCGACCTCCGGCCGCGGATCGGCTTGGCGTCTGCTGCGCTCGCCGACCGCATTCCGGACGGTGAGTTGGTCCGGAACGTCGTCGTCACCGCGTCCTACGCAGTGCTCGGTCGGTGGCGCGAGACGTACGAGCAGACCGATGAGCAGCGGGCGGCGTCCTTGCTCGCCGGCCTCGGCGTGAGCCACTTGGCGGAACGCACCTTCGGCACGCTGTCCGAAGGTGAACGCAAGCGCGTGCAGATTGCTCGGGCGTTGATGAGCAACCCCGAACTGATGCTGCTCGATGAACCGGCCGCAGGGCTCGACCTCGGCGGGCGCGAGGACCTGGTGCACCGGCTCGGGGCGCTCGCTGCCGACCTGTCCGCGCCGGCCATGGTGCTTGTCACCCACCATGTCGAAGAGGTGCCGCCGCACTTCACCGACGCCCTGCTGATGCGTCGTGGCCGCATCGTCGCCCAAGGGCCGGTCGAGTTGACCTTGACCCGCGATAACCTCGAGACGGCATTCGGCATGCGGCTTGACGTCGAGACACGTCACGGCAGGTACTCTGCCCGGGCACGCTGAACGAACCGCCGGCCGATCTCGCCGGCACGCTCACGCCGCGGCGTTCGCCGACGGCCGGTATCGGAAAGGGGGCCGACCATGGACTGGTTGTCCGGCCAGAGTTGGCTGGCCTGGCTTGGCCTTGCCTTAGTGCTCGCGGCGATCGAGGCCGTGACCGTGGACTTCGTCTTCCTGATGTTCGCCGGCGGCGCACTCGCTGGTGCTGTCGCTGCGGGCGCGGGTGCCCCGTTGCCGGTGCAGGTCGTTGTCGCCGTCGTTGCGGCGTGCCTGCTGCTCGCCGTGGTCCGACCGGTCGTGCGGCGCAAGTTCACCAACGGCGAGGCTAGTCATCACATCGGGGCCGCCGGACTGGTTGGTCGTGAGGCCCGGGTTCTCCAAGCCGTGACCGACACCGACGGTCGAGTCAAACTCGGTGGCGAGGTCTGGTCGGCCCGGCTCGCCTCCGACGGCGAGCCGGTGAACCCCGGTGACTCCGTCCGGGTTGTCGCCATCAACGGCGCCACCGCGCTGGTCACCCCGATCCCCGCACCCGACTCCGCTCCCTGACCGTTCGCCCACCTGGAAGAGAGACTTACCATGCCCGACGGGCTGTTCCCCGTGATCGTCCTGCTCGTGCTCGCGGCGTTCGCGATCATCGTCCTGGTCCGCACCGTGCGCATCGTGCCGCAGCAGACCGCGCTGATCATCGAGCGCCTGGGCCGGTACGCCCGGACACTTGAGGGCGGCATCCACTTTCTCGTGCCGTTCGTCGACCTCATTCGAGCGAACATCGACCTGCGTGAGCAGGTCGTATCGTTCCCGCCGCAGCCGGTGATCACCAGCGACAACCTCGTGGTCAGCATCGACACGGTCATCTACTACCAGGTCATCGACCCCAAGTCGGCGGTCTATGAGATCGCGAACTTCATCCAAGGCATCGAACAGCTCACCGTCACGACGTTGCGTAACGTCATCGGGTCGCTCGACCTGGAGCAGACCCTGACCAGCCGTGACCAGATCAACGGTCAGTTGCGCGGGGTGCTCGACGAGGCCACCGGCAAGTGGGGGATCCGGGTGAACCGGGTCGAACTCAAGGCCATCGACCCGCCGATGTCGGTCCAGGAGTCGATGGAGAAGCAGATGAAGGCCGAGCGCGACCGGCGCGCCGCCATCCTCAACGCCGAGGGCATCAAGGCCAGCCAGATCCTCACCGCCGAGGGCGAGAAGCAGTCCCAGATCCTGCGGGCCGAAGGGTCGGCGCAAGCCCGAATTCTCGAAGCCCAAGGCCAGGCCCGCGCCATCCAGCAGGTGTTCGACGCCATCCACCGCGGGCGACCCACGCAGAAACTGCTCGCCTACCAATACCTCCAGGTGCTACCGCAGATCGCTCGCGGCGACGCCAACAAGATGTGGATCGTCCCCAGCGAACTCACCGACGCACTCAAGGGCATCGGCGGAATGCTCGGCCGCGGCGAGGGCCGTGGCGGCTTCGACGACAACGGGGAGGAGTGGGTCGACCCGGACGAGTCGGCCTCTCGTGGCGACGCCTTCGAGGACACCCAACTCGAGGATCCCGCGCAGGCCCTCGCCACCGCCCGGGGCCAGGCCGCACTGGCGAGCCAGGAAGCCGAGGAGCACGCCTATCCGGTGTCGCGGGTGCAGCCGCCGATCGCGCGGCCGGCGGATGCCGTGCCACCTCGCGCGCCGGCGCCGCCCGCACCACCCGCGACACCTCCGGCGCCGCCCGCGCCTCCTGCTCCGCCGCCCGCTTCCTGAGATGCGGCGCCCGGCTCCATGCTCCATGCCGGGTTCGCCTTGGTCGGGTCGTGGTGTCGGTCCGGAACAGGCCGTGCGAAGTCCAGATTCTGTGGTGGCCACGGGCGGGGCCGATGCGGGGGTCGTCCTCCGCAGGGTCGTCGTGGCGGCGACTAGGGTGGGCTGGTGTCTACGGCCGAGGCCCTGCTCCTCGTGCTCGCCGGAGTCGCCGCCGGCACGATCAACACGGTTGTCGGCTCCGGCACGCTCATCACGTTCCCAGTGCTCTTGCTACTCGGGTTCTCCCCGTTGACCGCAAACATTTCGAACACCATCGGCCTGGTTCCAGGTTCGGTCGCCGGCGCGATCGGCTATCGCGGCGAGTTGAACGGTGCCGGGCGCGACTTGGCACGGCTAGCGCTGATGTCGTTCGCGGGTGGTGGAGCCGGCGCCGTCCTGTTGCTGCTTCTCGACCCGGTGGTGTTCGTCACGGTCGTCCCGTTACTCATCACCGTCGGGGTGCTGCTCGTGCTCGCCGGCCCGCGGGTGAGCACCTGGACGGAGCGACACCGTACGCAGGGCAGCGGCCCCGCGACCGACGCCAGCCGCTCGGTCGCCATGCAGGTCGGCGTGCTCGTCGTCGGCATGTATGGCGGGTACTTCGGAGCCGCGCAGGGAGTCATCCTCATCGGGCTTCTCGGCGCGCTGTCGACGGCACCGCTCCAGCGGCTCAACGCGTACAAGAACGTCCTGGCTACGGTGGTGAACGTCGTGGCGGCGGCCATCTTCATCACGGTCGCGGCCGAGTTCGTCGACTGGGTCGCCGCCGCGACTATTGCGGCGGGCTCCACGGCCGGCGGGGTGCTGGGGTCGACCGTGGGACGGCGGCTCTCCGCGCGCGCGCTGCGGGCCGTCATCGTCGTCGTCGGGGTGCTCGCCGTGGTGACTCTGGTGGTCCGCGGATGACGGTCGAGCGGGTCGTCTCGGCCGACGATCCACGGCTGACCGACTATGTCGGTCTGACTGATGTCGCCCTGCGCCGACGGCTGGAACCGGCCGGAGGCCTTTACCTCGCCGAGTCGGAAAAGGTGATCCGGCGAGCCCTCACGGCGGGGCACCGTCCACGGTCGTTCCTCATGGCGCAGCGCTGGCTCACCGATCTCGCCGATGTCGTCGACCAGGCAGCGGATGACGGTGTGCCGGTTTACGTGGGCGAGCACGAGGTGATCGAACGGCTCACTGGCTTTCACCTGCACCGCGGTGCGTTGGCCTCGATGCATCGCCCGCCGATGCCGGCCGTCGAGGACGTGCTCAAGGCCGCGCGACGCGTCTTGGTGCTGGAGGACGTCGTCGACCACACCAACGTCGGTGCGGTGTTTCGCAGCGCAGCCGCGCTCGGGGTGGACGGCGTGCTGGTCACTCCGCGCTGTGCAGACCCGTTGTACCGCAGGGCAGTCCGGGTCTCGATGGGCACGGTGTTTCAGGTGCCGTGGACCCGCATCGACCCGTGGCCGGGCGGGATCAACCGACTGCAGCGTCTCGGGTTTACCGTGGCCGCACTGGCCCTGACCGAGGACGCCGTCTCGCTCGACACGCTGGTGGCGGCGCCACCGGATCGGCTCGCGCTCGTCTTCGGCACCGAGGGGGACGGGTTGACGAAACGGACGCTGGGCAGCGTCGACCTTGCGGTGCGGATCCCGATGGCCGGTGGAGTCGACTCCCTCAACGTCGCTGCGGCCAGCGCAGTCGTCGCCTGGGCGTTGCGCCGCGGTGACGACCACGGATGACGACGAACCTCGCGAGGTGTCTCGATGGTCCGGGCGACACCAGGCGCCGAGGACGCTGGGCTTGACCGACCGGGATGGGGCCCGGCCCCCGCGACCCCGCAGTTGGCAGAGCACTTCGATGAGTCGCACCATGTCGAGCCTGTGCCACTCGGCGGGCGACTCCCACGCCGGCCGGTGCGCGCCCATTAGGGTGGCGCGGTGAGCAGCGAGCAGCGGCGCCTGGCCGGCCGGTACGTCCTGGAGTCACCGATCGGGCACGGGGGGATGGGCGAGGTGTGGCGGGCTACCGACACCGTGCTCGGGCGGGCGGTCGCGGTGAAGACGATCGACCTGCGCCGTCTCCCCGACCAGGCCAGCGGCGAACGTTTCGAGCGCGAGGCCCGCGTCACGGCATCCCTCAGCCATCCGAACGTTGTCACCGTGCACGACAGCGGGGTGGAGGGTGACACGGCGTTCCTCGTCATGGAGTTGCTGCCGGGCCCGAGCCTGGCCGAGCGGATGACGGACGGTCCGCTTCCCGTCGCCGAGGTGGTCGATGTCGGGCGGCAGGTCGCCTCGGCGCTCGACGTGGCGCACCGTCGGGGGCTGGTGCACCGCGATATCAAGCCAGGCAACGTGGCTTACGCCGATGACGAGCGGGTGCGGGTGCTCGACTTCGGCATCGCGCAACTCGGCGAGAGCACTGGAGCATCGGCACTCACCGCAACGCATACCGTCATGGGCACTGCCGAGTACCTGGCACCCGAGCAGGCCGCGGGCGGCCGGGTCGATGGCCGAGCGGACCTCTATGCGCTGGGCTGCCTGCTGTATGCGCTGCTCGCCGGGCGAGCACCGTTCAGCGGCGCGACCCCGGTCGCCACCATGGTGATGCACACCCATGACCCGGTGCCGGATCTGCTCGCTACCCGACCGGACACCCCGGTGTGGCTGGCCGACCTGGTCCAGGCGCTGCTCGCCAAGAGCCCCGCCGACCGGCCGCCGGGTGCCGCGGTGGTCGTGGCCGCGCTCGACGAGCACCGCGCTCCGGCCACGGGTGCCACGACCACGCTGCTCCCTGCCGCGGGTGCACCATCAACCCAGCGGATGGCGCCCCCGCCGCCCCCCGTGCAGGCCCCCGTACCGAGCGGGCCGCACACCCTGCCGCCGGGCGCCGACGAGCGGGATCGCCGCGGTCGCGCGTCCGCGGCCACATGGGTGTTCGCCCTTCTGGCCCTCGCCGCGGTCGGCGTACTCGCCTACGTGCTGCTGACCGGTGACCGGAACGACGACGCGCAGTCGACCGCCACGACAAGCGTGGCTCCCAGCCCGGCGGCGCCGACGCCGACGGAGACACCCACGGAGACTCCGACAGAGACCCCGACGCCCACGGAGACCCCGACGCCGGAGGAGACGGAGACTGAGGAGGACACGCCGACCCCGACCCCGACGCCGACGTCTGAGCCGACCCCCACCGACACCACCGCCGAGGAGGCCAGCGCCGCCCTTGGGGAACTTACGGACCGGCTAGCCGACCTGGAGTCCGCTGGCGTGATCCAGAGCGACACCACCCGGCCGCTCAACAACAGGATCAACGACATCGAGCAGGCCCTCGAGCGGGGCAACGCCGGCCAGGTACGTCAGCGCGCCGGCGCTCTCCGCGACAACTACAACGAGCGACGGAACAGCGGCGAGATATCCGACCAGGCCGACGGTGAACTCGGCCCCGCGATCGAGGATGTCGAGAGCACCGTCGAGGCCTATCTGGAGGCGTCCTCCTCGAACTGACCGACGCTGGGCGTTGGGGTTCGACCGACCGTCAGGGACCGTTCGCCGTCCATGAGACGAGTTCAGGCTGCGCCGAGGCGGCGGACGGGTCCGGGTTCGTCATCCGATCGGTGGTGCCGGCACGGTTCGAACGAGCGGGATGTGATGCTCGCGAGTCCCGCGGACCGTCACCGAGAGCGCGCGTCCTCGGTCGGCCGGCGTGACGAGGTAGGTGCGCAGGGTCGCGCCACTGATCGGGAGCCCGTCACGCCGCCACTGGTAGCCAACATTCGTCGGCTCCGGAGTCCAGGTGCCAGGATTGGCCACGAGATACCCGCCGACAGTTGCCGTCCCGGTGACCGTCGACGCGGCGGCGGCGAAGGTGCCAAGGATGGGGGTGGTAGCGGCGGACGACCGATCGACGGCGGCGTAGCCGGCCCGGGAGCCGGTGACACGGACCATCATCGACGCACCGACATCGACCGGGCCCAGCCGGTACGTCGAGGCGGTGGCTCCCGCCACCTCGCTGCCCGAGCGGTACCAGCGGTAGGTGAGCGCGACCGGCGCAGGCGCCCACGAGCCCGGGTTGGCGGTGATCGTCAGCCCGGTCACCCGCTCGGCCGACAGGGTCGGGACGGGCGCGGTCAGGCCACCGGCCACCGGCCCAGTGTCGGCGAAGGCGTGCAGGTAGTTGCCGCCGCTCGGGTGGCGTGCATACATGCGGGCGCCGATCCGCGCACCGGCGTGCTCTGGGCGGACCTCGAAGGTGTCGGTGGAGGAGCTGCCGTCAGTCACCGGGCGGCCGTCGACTGTCCAGGCGTATGACACGGCGAACTCGTCGGTCGGGGTGATGGTGCCGGGAACAGCGCGCAGGGTCGACCCGACCGTGGGGCTGCCGGTCACCTGGAGCGCGCCGGTCATCGTGGGGGTCGGCGCACCGACCTCGCCGACGATGACGTCCTGCACCGCGGTGCGGTAGCCGTCGAGGGCACCGGTGACTCGGACCCCGACGGTCACGCCGTCCAGGTCAGCCGAGGGTGAGAATGACGGTGCGGTGGCGCCGGTGATGTCGACGGCAGGCCCGTCATCAGTGGGCCAGGAGATCCATTGGTAGCTCAAGGCCACACCGCTCGGACGCCAGGCGCCCGGGTCGGCGGTCACCGTGCTGCCCACGGCGAGGGTGCCGGTGACGAACGGCTCAGAGGCGATGAGCGAGTCGCCGACCCGCGGCAGCACCTGGGTCAGCTCGACCCGTCTGCGGTCCGCCGTGACCGCGAACGTCGTGGCCGCCTCCCGGGTGAGTGCGTCCCGCCAGCAGCGGTCTCCGTACCGTGACGACGGGTTGTGCTCGGCCCCATAGAAGTCGTCGTAGAAGCACGCCGTATAGGTGCGGCCCACGGTCCCTCGCCACCAGAACCGGCCCCGCTCGTCGGTGAGCAGCGGGCCCATCTGCGGGTCCCGCCACTCCCCGGTGCTCTCGTCGAACTCGAAGACCGCATAGCGGACCCGCGGGAGCGGTGTACCGGCGGCGTCGGTGGCGGTGCCGAGGATGCCGGTGGCGTCGTCGAGCACGAAGTCGACCCCGCCCACCGGGCCGTCGGGCACCGCCCAGGCCGCGTAGGAGGGGGTGCTCTCGGTGCCGTTCCAGTACTCGGCCTCGAAGCGGTACTCGGACCCGGTCTCCTTCGCCCCCAGGTAGCTCGGCCCCGGCGGCACGTCGGTGACGGTGAACCTGCCGTCGGCGTCGGTGCTCGCGACCACGTTGAGCCCGCCGCCCTGCGGGCTCACCTCCACGGTCGCGCTCACCGGGTTCCCGCGGGTGTCGGTGACCCGGCCGGAGATGGTCGCGGCCGCGTTCGCGGCGGTGGGTGCGGCCGCGACCACCGTGGTCGGCGCCAGAACGACGGTAGTGACGAGTGCCGCGGCGGCAAGCACCGTGGCCGCCATCGGGCGGTGCACTCGCTCGGGCAGCGGTCGGGCGGACGATGGCATGTGGATCTCCCCAGGAAGGCGGTGTTGGTCGCCGCGGAAAGACGGCGCGCGTCACGCTAGGTGCCCGCCATACCGGTCCGGACCCCACGAAAACGCGGACTTTGCGACCATGCGAGGCGGAGATCGCGGCTCTGGCGGGAATTACAGCCCCGTGGCCAACCACCCCAGACCCGGCGCGGCCCCGGACCGAATGGTCCAGGGCCGCGATCCGGTGTCCGAGGGGGGACTTGAACCCCCATGCCCGATAAAGGGCACTAGCACCTCAAGCTAGCGCGTCTGCCAATTCCGCCACCCGGACGAGTGGTGCGTGGGCAGCCCGGGGAGGCCGTCCCGCGATGCGGAACATTACACGGTCGGCGTAACCGAGCCGAAATCACGGAGCAGGTGCTCGTCGTCCTTCAGGCATGGAAAGGCGCGGCGCGGAGCGCGAGGGTGGGCGGCGCGTCATCCGGCCGGCGTGGACCTCACGACGCACCCGGCGCCACCCGGGTCGTGGTTCGCCGGCGGGTCCGTCGGGGCAGTTGGGTCAGCCACTGGCACCTAGAGTGGCGAAGCATGAGTGACACCGTGCCGCCCGACCGGACCACGCGGCCCGAGGACGAGGTCGTCCGCATCTGCCGTGATCTCATCCGCATCGACACCAGCAATTACGGAGACGGCTCCGGGCCGGGGGAGGCAGCGGCGGCCGCCTACGTGGCGGACTCGCTTCGGGAGGTCGGCCTCGACCCGACGACCTACGAGTCAGACCCCGGCCGTGCCACGGTGGTGGTGCGGATCCCTGGGTCCGACCGCGAGCGGGGAGCGCTCTGCCTGCACGGCCATCTCGACGTGGTGCCTGCGGATGCTGCGGACTGGTCGGTCCCGCCGTTCGCCGGGGAGGAGCGCGACGGGTGCCTCTGGGGGAGAGGCGCCGTCGACATGAAGGACATGGACGCCATGATGCTTGCGGCGGTGCGGGGCCTCGCCCGCAGCGGTGCCGTCCCGCCGCGGGACCTGGTCGTGGCCTTCTTCGCCGACGAAGAGGCCGGCGGGGCCAAGGGTTCGCACTTCATGGTCGAGCAACACCCTGAGGTGTTCGACGGTGTCACCGAGGCGATCAGCGAGGTCGGTGGGTACAGCGTCACGGTTACCGACACGCGCGGCCGCGAGCGGCGCACATATTTGCTGCAGACGGCCGAGAAGGGCATCGCTTGGCTCCGGCTCACTGCGCACGGCCGAGCCGGGCACGGCTCGGTGCCGAACGACGAGAACGCCGTCGTACGGCTCGCCGAGGCG
>JBOFJB010000123.1:0-3680 GCA_051650465.1 Dermatophilaceae bacterium
TACCGGCAGAGCGAGCGGCTCGAGACCTACCGTCCGTACGTCGACCGACTGCTCGCCGCCGGGCACGCCTATCACTGCTGGTGCTCGACGGAGCGGCTCGCCGAGATGCGCCACG
This sequence comes from Dermatophilaceae bacterium, assembly GCA_051650465.1. Classification (GTDB taxonomy): domain Bacteria; phylum Actinomycetota; class Actinomycetes; order Actinomycetales; family Dermatophilaceae; genus JBOFLG01. The sequence continues at coordinate 116 of JBOFJB010000123.1, forward strand.
TCCAGCAGAAGACCAAGCAGCCCACCGGCTACGACCGGCTCTGCCACGGCAAGACCCGCGACGAGCGAGCCGCGCTGCCCGGCTTCGCCGAGACCCCGGTCGTGCGGATGCTCGTGCCCGACGACGTCGAGCTCGAGTTCGACGACCTCGTCCGCGGCCGGGTGGCCGCGCCGCGGCCCGACGACCAGGTGGTCCTCAAGGCCGACGGGTTCCCCACCTATCACCTCGCGGTCGTCGTCGACGACGCCGAGATGGGCATCACCCATGTCGTGCGTGGCGAGGAGTGGATCTCCTCGACCCCGAAGCACCGCCTGCTCTACCGGTGGTTCGGTCTCGAGGAGCCCCGGTTCGCACACCTGCCGTTGCTGCGCAACACCGACAAGTCGAAGATCTCCAAGCGCAAGAACCCGGCCGCGCGGCTCACCTGGTTCCGTGAGCAGGGCTACCTGCCCGAGGCGCTGGTCAACTTCCTCGCCCTGCTCGCCTACCCTCCGGCGGTCGGGCCGGACGGCGAGGACGTCGAGGTCTTCGGCTTCGAGGAGTTCTCGGCGCGCTTCGACTGGGCGGAGGTGAACCCGGCCGGGCCGGTGTTCGACGTCAAGAAGCTGGACTGGCTCAACGGCGTGCACCTCCGGGCGCTCGAGCCCGCCGACTTCGCCTCGCGGCTGCTGCCGTTCCTCGTCGCCGACGGTGTGCTCGGCGGGAACCCCTCGCTCGGCGAGCTCGCCCGGCTGAAGCAGGTGGCCGGGCTGATCCAGAGCCGGATCGCCCATCTCACCGAGGCGACCGACCTCGTCGCGCCGTTCTACGTCGCCGACGGTGCGGTCGAGATCGCGGATGACGCCCGCGCGCAGCTCTCGGGCGACGCCGCCGGTACCCTCGACGCCGCGGTCGCCGCGCTGGAGGCGTTGGCCGATGACCGGTCGGGTGTGCTCGGGTCGGAGACGACGTGGCGGGCTGCCGCCATCGAGGCGGCATTGCGTGCGGCGCTGGTCGACGGTCTCGGCCTCAAGCCCAAGCTCGCTTTCGGGCCGCTGCGCACGGCGGTGTCGGGGCGGCGGGTGTCGCCGCCGCTGTTCGAGTCGATGGAGATCCTCGGTCGCGACGCGACGCTCGTCCGCATCGAGAGCCTCCGCGCCACACTCTGACCGTCGACCGTCGACCGTCGTCGTCTCCGCCCGCGGGCCCGGCGCGGTCCGCACAGGGGCGTCCATCCGAGCGAAGCGCCGCTTCTCCTGTCCAGCAGCCCGCAGGCCTGGTCGGTGAGTTTGGGACCGGGCGAGCGGACCGGTAAGATCGGCCCTCGGTTCGCCACCCGGATGTCGTTGCCGGCAGCCGTGTGGAGTACCCCCTTGGGGTATGGTGTAATTGGCAACACTGGTGATTCTGGTTCATCCGTTCTAGGTTCGAGTCCTGGTACCCCAGCTGAACACCCGCCGATCGTCCCGGACTTTCGGCGATTCGGAGAAAGCCCGTCCGGCCCGGTAGGGTTCTCTCCCGTCGCCCGGCTGATGTCGAGTATCGGTCGACGACCATGGCCCCGTTGTGTAGTGGCCTAGCACGCCGCCCTCTCAAGGCGGTAGCGCGGGTTCGAATCCCGTCGGGGCTACCCAGGACGACAGCCCGGTCCATCGCGGACCGGGCTGTCGCCATGTTCGCCGGAGAGCCGGCCGACCGGTCGCCAATGCCGCCGGACAGCCCGGATGACGAACGCGATCGTCGTCATCAGCCCACGTCCCTAGAATCGACCCATGCGAGTCGGAGTCTTCGGTGCCACAGGTCAGGTCGGCGGGGTCATGCGCGCACTGCTGTTCGAGCGCAACTTCCCGGTCGAGCAGATCCGCTACTTCGCGTCGGCACGATCGGCGGGCACGACGCTGCCGTGGGACGACACCGACGTCACCGTCGAGGACATCGCCGACGCCGACTTCGCAGGGCTCGACCTCGCGCTGTTCTCGGCGGGCGGCGCCACGAGCCGGGAGTGGGCGCCGAAGGTCGCCGCGGCCGGGGCCGTCGTCGTCGACAACTCCAGCGCCTGGCGACGCGACCCACAGGTACCGCTGGTCGTGTCCGAGGTCAACCCCGACGATCTCGACGACATCCCCGTCGGCATCGTCGCCAACCCGAACTGCACGACGATGGCCGGGATGCCGGTGCTGAAGCCGCTGCACGACGCCGCCGGTCTGGTGCGCCTGCAGGTCAGCAGCTACCAGGCGGTGTCCGGTTCCGGGGGGAAGGGCCTCACCGAGCTCGACTCCCAGCTCACCGCCGGCTACGCCGCCGGCGACCCGAAGACCCTCGCGCACGACGGCGCCGCACTCGCCCTTCCCGACCCCCAGCTCTACGCGGTCCCGGTGGCGTTCAACGTCATCCCGCTCGCCGGGTCGGTCGTCGACGACGGCTCGCTGGAGACCGACGAGGAGCAGAAGCTGCGTCACGAGTCGCGCAAGATCCTCCATCTCCCCGACCTCCGGGTGTCCGGCACCTGCGTACGCGTTCCGGTCTTCGCCGGCCACAGCCTCGCCATCAGCGCCGAGTTCGAGCGGGACATCACCCCGGATGACGCCCTCGCCCTCCTCGAGAGGGCGCCCGGCGTCGTCGTCACCGGCGTGCCCAACCCGCTCCAGGCGGCAGGCCGGGACGAGGTGTTCGTCGGGCGCGTGCGAGCCGACCAGTCCGCTCCGGTGAGCAAGGGGCTCAACCTCTTCGTCGTCGGCGACAACCTCCGCAAGGGCGCTGCGCTCAACGCCGTGCAGATCGCCGAGGAGCTGCTCAAGCGCCGATAGACCCGCCGTGCGTACCGGCACCACGGTTCGGGACAGGTCATCACCCGCCGGTCCGACCCGAGAGGATGGCGCGATGGCCACGCAGTACGACCGGATCACCGACACGCTGGAGTCGTTCATCGGACGGCAGCAGATGTTCTTCGTGGCCACCGCCGCGCGTGACGGCCGGGTCAACCTCTCGCCCAAGGGCCTGGACTCGCTCCGCGTCCTGACCCCGAACCGGGTGGTCTGGGTGAACGGCACCGGCAGCGGCAACGAGACGGCCGCGCACCTGCTCGACTCGCCGAGGATGACGCTGATGTTCTGCGCCTTCGACGGCCCGCCGCGCATCCTGCGCCTCTACGGCACCGCCAGGGCCATCCACCGCCCGGACCCGGAGTGGGACGACCTCGAGCGGCTGTTCCCGGCCACGCCCGGGGCGCGCAACATCCTCGACGTCACGGTCGACCTGGTGCAGACGTCCTGCGGCTTCGGGGTGCCGCTCTACGACTTCCAGGAACAACGGCCCCTGATGGGCTCGTGGGCCGCGAGTCGGGGCGCCGACGGAGTTGCCGCCTACCAGCAGGAGAAGAACCGGCGCAGCATCGACGGCTTCTCGACCGGGCTGCCGCTCCCGTCGTGACCGGAGTGCGCGGCTGCGCCGTCAGTCGATCTCGGCCACCCGGTCGAGCACGGTCGCGACGAAGCGGGACGGGTGCTCGATCACCGGCAGGTGCCCGGCGTCGGGCCACTCGACCCGACGGGCGCCGGTGATGCCGGCGACGACCGCGTCGGTCGCG
>JBOFJB010000124.1:0-14491 GCA_051650465.1 Dermatophilaceae bacterium
GCCGTAATCCGCGAACCGGCGAATCGGTGCGAATCCGCAAGGCCAATGCCCCCCGGTTCCGGCCGGGTACCTCGTTCAAGGGGTGGGTGCGCAAGCCCACCAGCCTGCCCCGGTCAGCGCCGGCAACCGGGCGCGCCCCGGCGGGCGTCGGTGGATCGACCGCCGCTGCCCCGGTGCGGAAGACGTCGGCGAAGGCGACATCCTCCCGGTCCGCTGCGTCCGGCCAGACGACCACGACGAGGAAGGCGGCGACTGCACGATCTGGCTCCGCCACGTCGAAAGCCGCTGCCAAGCGCGCCGGTACCGCAGCGAAGCGGCCCACCACGGCGACGGCACCGATCGCCAAGAAGGTGACGACCGCCAAGGCGACGCCGAAGAAGGCGACCGCGGTCAAGAAGGCGACGACCGCGAGGGCGCCAAAGACGACCGCCAAGGCCGCGACCGCGAAGGCGACCAAGGGGACCGCGAAGGCAACAGCAGCGACGACCGCCAAGGCAGCGAAGGCGACCAGGGGGACCGCGAAGGCAACAGCAGCGACGACCGCCAAGGCAGCGAAGGCGACCAAGGGGACCGCGAAGGCAACAACGGCGAAGGCGACAGCGGCGAAGGCGACCAAGGGGACCGCGAAGGCAACAGCAGCGAAGGCGACGACAGCAGCGAAGAAGACGGTGGGTGCCCGGGCTGGGTCATCCGCAACCGCGAGATCGACTTCCGCACGGAAGGCCGGCGCCTCGGCGACAGCGTCCACCGGACGAGGCGCTACCGGTCCGCGGTCACGCGCCACAGCAACCGGCACCGGCGCCCGAAAGGCCCCCGCGCGCACCTCCGCAGCCAGCACCGCGACAGCGAAGAAGACCGCCGCCACGAAGACGGCCGGTCGGCGCTGACCGCGCTGCCGCGCCATCCGGTCGGCTCGCCGGCGCGACCAGCGAGAGACGAGGCAGCCGCACTCACCGTGCTTGCCCGGTGACCGGGTGGCCGGCGGCGCGATCGGCGCCACTGATCATGCGGCGTCGGTCAGCGGATGGTCTCGCCAGGCCCGATCCCGACGATCCACACCCGGGTGGCCACGGTCCCCGACCCGTCCACCTCGATGCTCACCCGCTGCCCGGCCCGCAGATGTCGCAGACCCGACATCGCGGCAACCGCAGGCGGGACCGCGACCTCGAGCCCATCGTCGAGCAGCGCGGTACCGGACATGTCGTCGTGGACCTGCGCCATGGTGGCTTGCACGCCGGGAAGGCTAGCGTGCCGCAGCACCCGGCTCGTGTACGGCCCGACCCCCAGGCGCACCGCGCGCCACAGCGCTGGTGCGTCGTCGACATCGAGCAGGAGCCCCGGTGCGTCGACCCGGACCGGCACGAAGCCGAGCCGGGTGTGCGCCGCGGCGCTACCTGCCCCGAACGCTGTCGTCACCGGTGACCCGGCGGGCAACGTCAGGAGCGCGGTGCCCGACCCGTCGGCATCAGCCACCACGGCTCGCTGATGGGCTGAGCAGGCGACCGTTGCTGCGGCGAGTTCGTCCGGCCGCAATGCCGGGTGATCGGCGAACAGTACGGCGACCTGGGAAACCCCGGACGCAGCGGCCGCGTCGATGCCAGCGGCGATCGCGGCGTCCAGACCCCGGCCCGGGTCAGGCACCACCTGATGCACTGCTGCCACCGGCCCCCGGTCGAACGGAGGGCCGACCACCAGCAGGCGCGCGCGCGGCATCCCCGCAGTTGCCGCGGCCACGGTGTCCAGCGCGAACGCCTCGGCCAACTCGGAACGCCGCACTCGGGGCAGGTCGAGCCGGCTCTTCGCCAGCGGCCCGCCTTTGACCGGCACGACGACCGCCCATGCCGACCAGTCGATGCCGGGCGGTGCTCTCCGGACGCCAGCCACGCACCAATCCTGTCAACTCGCCGCGGCGCGCTCGACATCCGTCTGCTTCCCGACCATGATTCGACCACCATCACCACCGCAGGGCCGACCACGAAGAGAGGTGGCGCGTGCCCACCACGGACAGGTCTCGTCCCTACGCGTACCGCGGGCGGGCGCCGTTCGACGCCGAGGCGCATGGGATGACCTCGGACGGGCGCCCGCGGCCGTTGCTGGAGGCGTCATGACCCGCGCGGCGGTGTACGGCACCGGCAGCTGGGGCACCGCCTTCGCGGCGGTCCTCGCGGATGCCGGGACGCCGGTGACGATGTGGGGTCGTCGTGCCGAGGTGGTCGACCAGATCAACGCCGGGGTCAACGAGGACTACCTGCCCCAGGTGCGGCTCCCCAGCACGGTCCGGGCGACCGGTGACCCTGAGGAAGCCGGCGCGGGGGCTGATCTCGTGGTCCTCGCGGTGCCGTCGCAGACGTTGCGGGACAACCTCACGCAGTGGGGCGCGGTGCTTCCGCCGGATGCCGCGGTGGTCTCGCTGATGAAGGGCGTCGAACTCGGCACGACGAAGCGGATGTCGGAGGTGATCGCCGAGGCCGGCAGTGTGGACCCGCACCGGATCGTCGTGCTCTCCGGACCGAACCTCGCCCGCGAGATCGCCGCGAAGCAACCAGCTGCCGCGGTGGTGGCATCGTCGAGCCCGCCGATGGCCGAGCGCGTGGCATCGGCCTGCGCGGCAGCGTATTTCCGTCCGTACACCGGCACCGACGTGGTCGGCACGGAGATCGCCGGAGCGGTCAAGAACGTCATCGCACTCGCGGTCGGGATGGCCGAGGGGCTGGGCATGGGTGATAACTCCAAGGCGTCGATCATTACCCGCGGGCTGGCCGAGACGATGCGGCTCGGTACCGCGCTCGGCGGCGAGATGGTGACCTTCGCCGGGCTCGCCGGAGTGGGTGACCTCATCGCCACCTGCATGTCGCCGCTGTCACGCAACCACTCGTTCGGCGTCCGGCTGGGGCAGGGCGCGTCGGTCGAGGAGGTGGCCGCGGTGACCAGGCAGACCGCCGAGGGCGTCAAGTCGTGCACCTCGGTCCTCGACCTCGCCCATCGGCACGGCGTCGACGTGCCGATCATCGAGCAGGTTGACGCCATCATCCGGCATGGGCGGACCGCGCAGGAGGTCGTCACCACGCTGCTGTCCCGGCCTCGCAAGGCCGAGACCGGCTGATCGTCCAGGCGCCCGAGTCATCCCTGACTCGAGCGCCGGCCAGAGTCACTGGTCGAGGTCGACCCGAGTCACTGGTCGAGGTCGACCGGGAGGTCGGACCAGAACGCGACTGCCGCCTGCTCGAAGCGCAGCCCGAGTTCGAGGGTTGCCCGTTGCGGAGTGCCTTCCGGGAGGTCGCCGGAGGCGACCAGCGCCTCGTACCGGGCCAGCCGCTCTCGGTGCGTGCGTTCCTGCTCCGCGGCCAGCCGCACGACGGCATCCGCCGACTCCATCGACGGGCGGGCAAAGTACAGGCGGAGCAGCCCGGCGTCGACGATCTGGGTGGGCGCCGCGGTCGGGGTGTCGAGCCAGCGGGTCAGTTCGGCGCGGCCGGCGTCGGTGACGGCGAGCACCCGGCGCCGGCGGCCCTTCGCCTCGCGCTGCTCGGTGACCAGTCCGAGCCGGGTGAGCCGGGCGGCCTCGGCGTACAGCTGCGAGCGGGGGAAGGACCAGAAGTAGCCGATGCTCGCGGCGACTGCGCGGTCGAGGGCGTACGGCGTGGCCGGGCCGTACCGCTCGAGCAGGCCGAGGATGACGTGGGCGCTCGGCGCGAGACGTGGCACTGGCGCTCCTTCCGTCGGCGGAGTCTCTGATCGACGCGAGGACGCCGGCCGGTCGCCCGGTCGCCCCGGTCGCCCGGTCGCCCGGTCGCCCGGTCGGCATGAGCCTGGCCACGAGTCCGGACCGTCCGAACCTCAGCATTGCCGTCCGGTGTGACGGCATCCAGAATGGACGGTACAGCCTGTACCTTTCAGAAGGGGGTCAACCGATGGACGACACCGAGACCGAGGTAATGACGATCCGCCTCCCGGCGGCCAACGCGCATCTTGTCCAGGGCGGTTCGGGCCGGGTGCTCGTCGACAGCGGCACGGCGGGGTCGGTCGGGCGGTTACGCCGGGAGTTGCTCGCGCTCGGGGTCGAGCCGCGCTCACTCTCCGCCGTCGTCCTCACTCATGGGCACGCCGACCACGCCGGGGGAGCGCGGCTGCTCGTCGGCGACGCGGTGCCGGTGGTCGTGGGGGCGGAGGATGCCGGCATCCTCGAGGCCGGTCGCAACCCACCGCTGCACCCGACCACTATGTCCGCGCGCGTCATCCGGCCATTCGTGGACCGGCCGTTCCCGGCGTACCGGCCCGACCGGATCGTCGACCGCGAGCTCGACCTCGCGGAGTTCGGCGTCGACCTGCGGGCAGTGGTCGTCGGGGGGCATACCCCGGGGTCGCTGGTCGTCGTGGCCGGCGCGCCGGGTGGGCCGGCGCTCGTCGGTGACCTCGTGCGCGGCGGGCACCTGGGCGGCCAGCTCTCGCCCGGAACGCCACTGCCGCACTACTACTCCGACGACACGGCCCGCGACCTCGGCATCCTCGCCCGGGTCCTCGACACCTATCGGCCGGAGGTGCTGCACCTCGGGCACGGCGGCCCGGTGACCGCTGCGGCACACCGCGGCCTGGTCCACACCACCCGATGACCGGAGCAGCGTGATGACCACGGCCCCGCACGAGGCGACCCTCACCCGGCGACGGCACTCCTCCGTCGACGGGGACTTCACGCCGCTCACCACGGAGGTGGTCCATGACGCCACGAGCGATCGTGCCGAACTCGTCGTGCTGGATGCCGCTGACGTCGCCGCCGCGCCGGTGGCCTGGGTGCACCTACCGCAGCGGGTGCCGTTCGGCTTCTACGGGAACTGGATCGACGCCGCCGAACTCGACGACGACGTGCTCGCCGCTACCACCACCACCGACGCCGCTGTCGCTGAGCGGAATGCGCCATCCACGGGAGGCCGTCGATGAGCGGCGGGGGAATCGTCCTGGTCACCGGTGGCACCGGGCGGCAGGGCGGCGCCGCGGTGCGTCACCTGCTGCACGACGGGCGTCCGGTGCGGGTGCTCACCCGTCATCCGGATGGGCCCGCGGCGGCCCGGCTGGCCGGCCTCGGCGCTGAGGTGGTGGGTGGCGACCTCGACGACCCGGGCTCGGTGCGCGCCGCGCTCGACCAGGTGGCTGCGGTGTTCTCGGTGCAGGACTACTGGCAGCCCGGTGTCGGGTACGCGGGAGAGGTGCGCCAGGGCCGCACCCTCGTCGACGAGGCCGCGCGTGCGGGCGTCGGGCTGTTCGTGCAGTCGTCCATGGCGGGTGATGGGGCACCCGAGGTGCCGCACTTCGCGAGCAAGGCGGCGGTGGCGGAGTGCCTGGGCGCCTCCGGGCTGCCGCACGTCGTGCTCGGGCTGGTCGTGTTCATGGACAACCTCGTCGTGCCGCGAGACGGCAGACTCATGCTGCCGACCCTCGCCGGTGGGCTCGGGCGGCGGGCACCCCTCGAACTGGTGGCGACGGATGACGTGGGCGCGGCGGTGGCTCGGGTGGTCGCCGACCCGGCGCCGTACCTCGGCCGGCGCGTCGACCTCGTGGGCGACGTGCTGACCGTGCCGGCGATGCGTGCGGTGTACCGCCGGGCGCTCCGCCGCCCACTGCTGCCGTGGGCCCTGCCCCGGGTGGTGCTGCCCCGGCTGGCCGGTGAGTTCGCCGAGCAGCTGGTCTGGCATCGCCGGCATCCGCAGGGGTGGCCCGGGCTGGACCGGAGCGGCGTCGACGGACTGGTGATGACCGACTTCGCCGCGTTCCTCTCCCGTCATCGCCCCTGGCTCCTTTGACCAGCATGTTCGTCAGAGTCGTTCTGGTGCAGCGTGATTGGCGACCTGCAGCGATGAGTGACTCAGTCCGGAGCGTGGTCGAGGGCCCGGCTGAGGTCGTCCCACAGGTCGTCGATGTCCTCCACGCCGACCGAGAGCCGCAGCAACTCGTCGGGTACCTGCTCGGGTTCGTCCGGCTGGCGGCGCCGGCGCTCGAGCATCGACTCGACCCCGCCGAGGCTGGTCGCGTGCACCCACACCCGCGTTGCGGACGCAACCCGCTCCGCCCCGGCCGCGCCACCGACCACCTCGACCGACACGATCGCCCCGAACCCCGGGTAGCGCACTCGGGTCACCGCCGGATGATGGGTGGCTTGGTCAGCGAGCGCCGCGGCGTTCGCGCACGCGCGTGCCATCCGCAGGTGCAGGGTGCGCAGCCCGCGTAGCGCGAGCCAGGTCTCGACCGGTCCGGCCACGGCGCCGTGTAACTGGCGGTGCCGGGACAACCGCTCGCGGAGAGCGCGCCCGGCGTGGTCGTCACGAGTGACGGCCACGCCGAGCAGGACGTCGCTGTGCCCGGCGAGGTACTTGGTGGCCGAGTGCACGACGATGTCGGCACCGAGTTCGAGCGGTCGCTGATGCAGCGGTGTGGCGAAGGTGTTGTCGACCACGGTCATCACCCGGTGCTCCCGGGCTGCCGCGCAGAGCCGCGGCAGGTCAGCCACCTCGAGCAGCGGATTGGTGGGCGACTCGATCCAGAGCAGGTCGGCGCCACCGAGTGCTGCGGTCACGGCGTCGGCATCCGTCGGAGGGACCCGCCGAACCACCGCCGAGCCGTCGGACTCGCGCTCGGCGAGCCTGGCCATCACGCCGCTGTACCCGGCGTCCGGGGCGACGATGACGCCGCCGTGGGGGAGGAGCGAGAGCGCCGCGGAGACGGCCGCCATGCCGGACGAGAGAACAACGGCCGCGCCACCCTCCAGGTCACCGACCACCGCCTCGAACGCGCTCCACGTCGGGTTTCCGCTGCGGCCGTAGTTCACCGACCCGTCGGCGTGGTACGTCGACGTGAGTGTCAGGGGGCTGCCCACTTGTGCGCCGGGTACAGCATCCTCCCGACCGAGCGTGACCAGCCGGGTCGCCGGGGCCAAGCCGGATGACGCCCGGGAAGCGGCATCGCCTCGATGCGGTAGGTCAGGACCACCAGCGACGGTGGGATCGGGGTCGTCGGCCATCGCCCCAGGCTATGCGGAGAGCGCCAGGCGATACCGCTGTGTCGTCGGCTCGTCGGCTCGTCGGCTCGTCGGCTCGTCGGACCGGTGGGCCGCGGACTCGCCGACTCGTAGGCCTGCCCGCGAGGTCGCCGGTCGTTCAGTCGTGCCAGAACCGCCGGGTGGCCATGCCCAGGCTGCCGACGGGATGGCCGGGCCGCCGGGCCGCGCCGGATAGGCTCGCGGGTGATGGACGAGCCACTCGCCCCCAGGAAGATCCGCGTTGCCGTCGTGTTCGGCGGCCGGTCGTCGGAGCACGCGGTGTCGTGCTCGACCGCAGCCAGTGTGCTCGGCGCGCTCGACCGGGACCGTTACGAGGTGGTACCGGTGGGCATCGCGAAGGATGGCCGGTGGGTGCGTGTGCCCGACGACCCAGAACCGTTGCGGCTCAACGCAACCCAGGTCCCGGAGGTTGACGGCTCGGGTGCGGCTGTCGTCGTACCCACCAGTTCCGGCGACCGCAGGTTCTTCGTGCAGGAGGCCGGGTCGCCGCCGCAGACGTTGGGCGAGGTCGACGTTGTTCTCCCGCTGCTGCACGGGCCGTTCGGTGAGGACGGCACGATCCAGGGAATGCTCGACCTCGCCGACGTGCGCTACGTCGGGTCCGGGGTCACGGCGTCCGCGGCGATGATGGACAAGGCGCTGATGAAGGTGGTGCTCGCGGCGGCGGGCCTCCAGGTCGGGCCGTATCTCGTCATCACTGACCGGGCCTGGCGGCGCGACCAGGCCGCAGCGATGAACGACGTGCACCGCCTCGGCTGGCCCGTGTTCGTCAAGCCGGCACGGGCCGGGAGTTCTCTCGGCATCAGTCGCGTGTCGACCACTGCGGGGTTGGCGGCGGCGATCGAGGCCGCTCGGGAACACGACCCCAAGGTCGTCGTCGAGGCGGCGGTGCCCGGACGTGAGATCGAGTGCGGGGTGCTCGAGGGGAGGGGGCTGGCGCCGGCGCGCGCCAGCGAGGTCGGCGAGTGCATCGTCGTCCAGGGCCACGACTTCTACGACTTCGAGGCCAAGTACCTTGCTGATGGCGATGTGCGGCTGGAGTGCCCGGCCGACCTGCCCGCCGAGACCGCGACCGTCGTCCGGGAGATGGCCGTTCGGGCATTCGAGGCGGCCGGTTGCGAGGGCCTCGCCCGGGTGGACTTCTTCGTGCAGGAGGACGGCGGGGTGGTCGTCAACGAGGTGAACACCATGCCGGGCTTCACCCCGCACTCGATGTACCCGCGGATGTGGGCGACGTCTGGCGTCCCCTACTCCGAACTTCTCGACGAACTCATCGCGCTCGCCCTGGAGCGCCGCACCGGCCTGCGCTGACCGGCCCGGCCCAACCGGCGGGCCGGCCCGGGTCGGTTGGTGGTTCAGCGGCAGCGAAGACTGTTGCGGGGCAATGCGTTTGCCGCGGGAGCAAAGACCGGGAGCAGCAGCGGCTCGGGCGCGTAGACGTCCGGCACCAGCACCTCGACCGCCGGGTCGGTGCCGAACGAGGTGAACCGGATGCCGTCGCTCAGTTCCTCGGGGATCCAACCGACCCCGTCGACCTCGATGCACTCGGTGTCGGTCGGCGGTACCGCCCTGACGCCGCACCGTGCGACGACGGCGGGGTCGCCCCACGCCTCCACGGCGGATGACTCGGGCTCGGTCGGCCGCCGCGAGAGTCCGCTCACGTCATCCGGCCACAGCGACGCGGCGGCCGCGCATCCCGCCGACCTCCCGGCCGACGGGACGGATACCTCCACCGCCGAGGAGCACCCGGCCAGGAGCGCAACCCCGACCACAGCGGCCCTCACCGTGACGGCCTGAGTGGCCGTGGCCAGCAGCCTCCGAGTGGTCGGCGGCCGGTGTCTCGCGGCACCTGCGGGATGGATGGTGTTCAGACGTGGACCACGGTGCATGTCAGTGTGCGGGTGATGCCTTCGACGTCCTGGATCTTGGCGATGACGAGTTTCCCCAGCTCGTCGACGTTGTCGGACTCCACCCGGGCGATGACGTCGTACGGCCCGGTGACGTCTTCGGCGAGGGTGACCCCGGCGATCCCGGTGATCGTCTGCGCCACCGCCGCTGCCTGTCCGACATCGGTCTGGATGAGGATGTACGCCTGGACCACGTCCGGACCACCTTGTCGAGTCGGGATGGCCCGTGGACGATCGCGAGCCCGAGCGCTTCCGGTCGGGGACAGCGCACCACCAGACGCTACCGTGCGGTGTGCTCAGGCACCACGAGAGGAGGCCCGGCAGATGGAGCGGTTGGCTGACTGTGGCGAGGCCGGTCTGCTGAGGCGTCTCTTCCCGGTCTTTGCGGCGGCACCGCCTGACGGCATCCGAACCAGCACCACGGATGACGTTCGCGTGGGTCCCGGTGACGACGCGGCCGTCGTCGCGGCGCCGTCGGGGTCGGTCGTCGTCACCACCGACTCGATGGTGCGCGACCTCGACTGGCGCGACGACTGGTCGAGCGCCGAGGACGTCGGCTGGAAGGTGGTGGGGCAGAACGTCGCCGATATCGCGGCGATGGGTGCCCGCCCGACATCCCTGGTGGTTGCGCTCGCTGCCGACCCCCTCACGTCGGTCGACTGGTGCGTCGCACTGGCGACCGGTATCGCGGCGGCGGCGGCCCGGTACGGGGTGACGGTGGTCGGCGGCGACCTGTCCGCTGCGTCGCCGGGGGTCGTGGTTGTCACGGTTACCGCGCTCGGGGATCTCGACGGCCGACCGCCGGTGCTGCGCTCGGGCGCTCGGCCCGGCGATGTGGTGGCAGTGTGCGGCACGCTCGGCCGCTCGGGTACTGGGCTCGAACTGCTGCGCCGAGGAGCGGGCGGGATGACGGAGCGCCACGGCGAGGTCGCGGCGTGCGTCCTCGAGGCGCATCGGCGAGCGCCGGTGCGGCACCTGGTGGCCGGGCCGCGGGCGTCCGGCCGGGCCACCGCGATGCTCGATATCTCCGACGGCCTGGTCCGGGACTTGGATCGGATCGCTACGGCCAGCGACGTGCACGTCGACCTCGACCGGTCGGCTCTCGAGCCATATGTCGACGCGCTCGCTGCGGTGGCGGGGGAGGACGCCGCGTGGGAACAGGTCCTCGGCGGCGGCGAGGAGCATGCGCTGGTGGCCACGTTCCCGCCCGACCTCGCGCGTGACGGCTTCACGGACGATGACCCGGTGGTGCGGTGGACCCGGATCGGGGCGGTGCAAGCGTCGTCCACGGAGCCGGGGGATGACCGGCCGCAGATCAGCCTCGATGGCGTGCGGCTGGGCTGGACCGGCTGGGACCACTTCGCGCGGTGAAGGCTGTCGAACTATCGGACCGTGGACGCAGCGCCCGGAATCGGGTGCTCCGGTCAGCGCTTCACTTTGCCGGCTTTGAGGCACGAGGTGCACACGTTCAGCCTCACCGGAGTGACGCCGGCCTCGCCGACGAGTGCCTTGACCCGCTGGATGTTCGGGTTCCAGCGTCGTTTCGTACGGCGGTGCGAGTGGGAGATCCGGTGCCCGAAACCGGGCCCTTTGCTGCAGACGTCGCAGGTGGCAGCCACGATGGTTTCCTCCGGATGAGGGTGGGAAGTCGGTAGGTCGGCGGCCACAGGGCGCGCGTAACTGGCTCAGGGTAGCCGAGCCTGCGGAGGCCAGCCAAAACGGCGCGGGCGCCACGGTCCGCTGCGCCGGTGGTCGTCCGCTGCGGTCCGGGTAGCACGCCGTGTCGCCGCGGTCCGCCCCTGGTAGGCCCAAGGCATCGTCGTCGCCGAGCACTAGCGTGTCTTTCGTGCTCGACGTCATCACGGCTGCCGACGCCCGGCGGTGGGCGCTGCTCACCCGGGCGGCGTTGGCGGCACGGCGGGCCGAGATCGACGCGCTCAACGTCTTCCCGGTACCCGACGGGGACACCGGCACCAATCTCTACCTCACGGTCGACCAGGCCATCGACGATGTCGTCGCTGCGCACGACGCGGCCGGCATCCGTGGCGATGCCACGTTGGTGCAGGAGTGCACCGCGTTCCGGCGGGCGATCCTGCTCTCGGCACGCGGCAACTCGGGCGTCATCGTCAGCCAGGTGATGGGTGGGTGGTGTGACGTGGTCGTGGAACGCGCCGCCGAGGTCGTCGATTCGCTGATGCTGGCCAGGTGTCTCGAACGCGGCGCTGCTGGGGCCCGTGCCGCGGTCGCCCATCCGCACGAGGGCACCATCCTCACGGTCGCTGACGCAGGTGCTCAGGCTGCCCGCCTCGCGGCCGATGCTGGCGGATCGCTTCTCGAGGTCTGTGAGGCTGCTGTACGAGCAGCCAGCGATACGCTCGCCCGCACCCCCGACCAGTTGCCCGCCTTGGCTCGGGCCGGGGTGGTCGACGCCGGCGGAGCCGGCTGCGTGCTCCTGCTGGAGTCCATCCGTCAGGTGGTTGCCGGCACGTGGAGCGCAGCCGACGAGGGCCCGCTTCCCGCTGATGCTGCGGTGGGTGTCAGCGCCGGTCTCGCGCAGCGACCGGAGTGGCGCACCACCCCGGCGACGTCGGATGACGCCACGCCGGATGACGCCACGCCGGATGACGCGGCGCCGGGTGGCACCAGCCTGACCGGGGCACACCACTCGCCTGGCAGTTACCGCGGCGACGCGCCCGCCGACCGCATCGGCAGCGGTCCCGCGTACGAGGTGATGTACCTGTTGGAGGACAGCACCCCCGCCGCTGTCGACCATCTCACCGAGGTGCTTGGTTCGTTCGGCGACTCGTTGCTTGTCGTCGGAGGCCCGGACCTGTGGAACGTCCACGTCCACGTCGATGACGCCGGTGCTGCGGTGGAGGCCGGTGTCGCGGCCGGGCGCCCGCGGCGCATCCGGATCACCCACTTCGCCAGCCAGGCCGGTGTGCCCGCGCACCGTCAGCCGGTCGGTGTCGTGGCCGGCGCTCCGGGGGCCGGTGTCGGTGCGCTGTTGCGGGCCGCGGGCGCCGTGGTCGTGGAGTCCACACCCGGGCGGCGGGTGTCGGCAGGGCAGTTGCTCGCGGCGGTCCGGTCGACCAGGGCTGCGACGGTGGTGATCGTGCCGGGCGACCCGGACACCCTGCTCACCGCGGACGTCGCTGCACAGGCTGCGGCGGGCGACGGCATCGACGCGCATGTCGTGCCGGCTCGGGCTACGGTGCAGTCGCTTGCTGCGGTGGCGGTGTTCGACACCGACCGCCCGGTCCACGCCAACATCTCGGCGATGGCGGGAGCGGCATCGGCCACTCGGCACGGCGCCGTGTCGGTGGCGAGCAAGGAGGCCCTGACCTGGGCCGGGGTGTGTCATCCGGGTGACGTCCTCGGCATCGTCGACGGCGACGTCGCCTTCCTCGGTGCCGATCTGGAGGTGGCTGCGCTCGACGTGGTCGGCCGGCTGCTCGGCAGTGGTGGGGAGTTGGTCACGCTCGTCGCCGGTGCCGACGAGACCGGCGGGTGGGCGGTCGCCCGCCGGGTCGCCGACGTCTTCGGCCGGGAACGCGTCGACGTCGAGGTGGTGCTCGTGGACGGTGGCCAGCCGGTGTACCCGCTGCTTATCGGGGTCGAGTAGGCATGGCTGGAGGAGGCAGGGTGAAGCGACCATGGTGACCGAGTCGACGCCGCTGACCAAGGTCATCGGCAGTACCGCCCTGGAGTTCGTCAAGGTCCGGGGGATCACCACGGTCGGCGACATCCTCGCCTTCTGGCCTCGGCGCTACCGCACGCGAGAGAGTGATTTGGGCTCGGTCGAGGTCGGTCAGTTCTTGGTCGGGGTCGCCGAGGTCAAATCGCAGAACCTGCGAAAGATGGCCACCCGTCGCGGGAGCCTGCTCGAGGTGGTCATTACCGACGGTCGGCACGATCTCGACGTCACCTACTTCCGGCCGCACCCGCACGTGAAGGTCCTGCTCCCCGGTGCCCGCGGGATCTTCGCCGGCACCGTCTCGCGATACCGCTCCCGCCTCCAGTTGGCCCACCCCGGCTACACGATGCTCGACGACCTCGACGACGACGACGGCAAGCGTCGCGACCTCATCCCGTTCTACCGGAAGGTGGGGAAGCTGCATTCGTGGACGGTCAGCGAGAGCGTCATGCGGGTGCTCGAGGTGCTCGACGACGTGCCCGACGCGATCCCGGATGACGTGCTGCGGCGCCGTCGCCTCGTGCCGCGGGCCACGGCGCTGCGCAGTGTCCACACCCCGGCGTCGTGGGCCGACGTCGAGGCGGGGCGGCGGCGCCTCCGGTACGAGGAGGCGTTCGTCCTGCAGACCGCGCTCGCCCAGCGCCGGCGCGCCGTCGCGGCCCAGTCGACCCGGCCTCGGGCGGCTCGTCCGGGCGGCATCCGTGCTGCGTTCGACGCCCGGCTCCCGTTCGCGCTCACGGACGGTCAGCGCGAGATCGGCGAGGTGCTCGCGGCTGAACTCGCCGCGGAGATGCCGATGCACCGGCTGCTGCAGGGCGAGGTGGGCTCGGGCAAGACCGTGGTCGCGCTTCGGGCGATGCTCCAGGCGGTGGATGCCGGCGGCCAGGCGGCGTTGCTGGCCCCCACCGAGGTGCTCGCGCAGCAACACCATCGAACCGTCACGGCGATGCTCGGCGATCTCGCCGAGGGTGGCCTGCTCGGCGGAGCCGAGCAGGCCACCAGGGTGGCTCTGCTCACCGGCAGCCAGTCCGCAGCCGAGCGCCGCCGTGCGTTGCTCGACACCGTCAGTGGCGCGGCCGGCATCGTCATCGGCACGCATGCACTGCTGCAGGACGGAGTTGACTTCCATGATCTGGCCATGGTTGTCGTCGATGAGCAGCACCGGTTTGGGGTCGAGCAGCGAGATGCGTTGCGCGGCAAGGGAGATGTGCCACCGCACCTGCTCGTGATGACGGCCACGCCGATCCCGCGCACGGTAGCGATGACGGTGTTCGGCGACCTCGAGACCTCGACCCTGCGGGAGTTGCCGGCCGGCCGGGCACCGATCGCGACGCACGTTGTCCCCGAGTTCGCACCGGGGTGGCTGGCGCGGACGTGGGCTCGGGTGGGTGAGGAGGTCGCTGCCGGACGGCAGGTCTACGTCGTGTGTCCGCGCATCGGCGACGACGGCACCGCCGACGAGGACGTCGCCAACCAGGACGCTGACGGCGAGAGCGCCACCGACGAACGCGTCACGCGACGCACCGAGGTCGCTCGCGATGGTGAGTCGCCGCAGCCGAGCGAGGACGGCCCGAGAGGTGCTGCCGGCAGTGCCGGTGAGCGCCCGCTGGCGAGCGTGTTGGGCGTGCACGCGGTGCTCGACGCCGAGCCGGCGTTGGCCGGGGTGCGTCTCGCCGTCCTGCACGGTCGCCTTCCGGGCACCGAGAAGGACACCGTGATGGACCGCTTCTCCCGCGGCGAGGTCGACGTGGTGGTGTCGACCACCGTGGTGGAGGTCGGGGTCGACGTGCCGAACGCCACGGTGATGGTGGTGATGGATGCCGACCGGTTCGGCGTCTC
>JBOFJB010000125.1:0-11675 GCA_051650465.1 Dermatophilaceae bacterium
ACGAGCGCATCGTCACCATCGAGGATGCCGCCGAACTGCAGCTGCGCCAGGACCACGTGCTGCGGATGGAGTCCCGCCCCCCGAACATCGAGGGCAAGGGCCAGATCGCCATCCGCGACCTGGTGCGCAACAGCCTCCGCATGCGGCCCGACCGCATCGTCGTCGGCGAGGTCCGCGACGGCGCCGCGCTCGACATGCTCCAGGCGATGAACACCGGCCACGACGGCTCGATCACCACGGTGCACGCCAACACCCCACGGGACAGCATCGCCCGGCTCGAGACGATGGTGCTGATGGCCGGTGTCGACCTGCCGGTGCGTGCCATCCGCGAGCAGGTGGCCGGCGCGGTCGACCTGGTCATCCAGCAGGCCCGCCTCAAGGACGGCACCCGCAAGGTCGTCGCCGTCACCGAGGTGGTTGGCATGGAGGGCGACGTCATCACCCTCCAGGACATCTTCACTTTCGACTACGCCGCCGGCCGCGACGAGCGCGGCAAGTTCCGTGGCGGGTTGAAGAGCACCGGGCTGCGGCCGAAGTTCACCCAGGACCTCGCCGACCAGGGCATCGAGTTGCCCCCGACCCTGTTCGCGCTCCGATGAACCGGCTTTCCGGCCCCGTGCGGCGGTTGGCCCGTGGCGTGGCGGCACTCGGCGTCGCACTCGGCGTCGCTGCCGCTGCCGCTGGCTCGGCGGTCGCTGCCGAGGCGCCGGTGGCCACCCTCACCGACGTCACCGTCGACGCGGGCGGGGCGAGCGGGCTGCTGTCGGTGCGCGCCGGCAGCACGCCGCTCGCGATCGACAGCAGCGCACTGCAGGCCGAACTGGGCGGTGAGCCGGTCGACGTGGAGATCGCGGCGGTCGACCAGGCCCGGCGCACCGCGGTGCTCGTCATCGACACCAGCGGCTCGATGGGCGAGCCGGGGATGGCGGTGGTGCGCTCCGCGGTGGCCACCTACCTGGGCGCGCTGCCGGATGACGTCTCCGTCGGGGTGGTCTCGTTCGCCGACAGTGTCCAGGTTCGGCTGCGCCCCACCGCCGACCACGCCGCGGTGCAGCGCGTCGTCGACGGGTTGCGCGCAAGCGGTGAGACCGCGTTGTTCGGTGGTGTCCGGAGCGCGGTGGACCTGCTCCAGGTCAACGGCGACCGCAGCATCGTGCTGCTTGGTGACGGGGTGAACACGGTCCCCAAAGCGGCCCCGGCCGCGGCTGCCGAGCGTGAAGGCGCCCTGGACGCGGTGCGCGCCGCGCAGTTGCGCCTCGACGTCGTCGCGTTCACCGACGACCCCGCCGCCCGCAGCACACTCCAGGAGTTGGCGACCGCCGGCCGCGGCACCATGGTGCCGGCCGCTGACAAGGCGCAGGTCTCCGCGGCGTTCACCAACTCGGCGACCTCGCTGGCCACCCAGGTGCGCTGGGAGGTCAAGCGGCCCAGCGAGTCCGCGGGTCGCACCGAACTCCGGCTCACCGGGACCGCAGCCGGTACCGCCTTCGAGACCTCCACCTCGCTCCTGTTCGGCCCGGCCGGCGCGAAACCTGCGGTGGCGCAGGTGTCCTCGGCATCCGCCCCGGTGACGACGAGCACCTGGCTGATGCCGGTCGCCGCCGGGCTGATCGGCGTGGCACTGGTCGTCTTCGTCGTGGTGGCGATGGCGCCCGCGTTCCGCTCGGCCCGCCACCAACGGCTCGCCGAGATCGGGGCCTACGGCGGCGGCGCCGAGCAGCGGCGAGCCCGGCCCACCTCGCAGGCTTCGGCGCTCTCCGACCAGCTCGTCGGTCTCGGCGAGAAGGTCATGGCCGGCCGCGAGTCGACCAGCAAGACCGTGGAACTGCTCGACCGAGCCGACCTGCCGTGGCGGCCGGGGGAGTGGTTCGTGTTGCGGGTCGTGTCGGTCGTGGCGTTCCTCGCGCTCGCGTTGATCCTGCTCGGCGGCATCCTCGGGTTCCTCGTCGGCCTGGTCGCCGGGGTGTTTCTCCCCGCGGTCTGGCTGCGCTGGAAGGCCAAGCGGCGCCAGGCGAAGTTCGACAATGTGCTGCCCGACGTGATGACGATCATCTCCTCCGGGCTCTCCAGCGGCTTCAGTTTTCCGCAGGCCCTAGACGGGGTCGCCCGCGATGGTGCCGAGCCCGCCGCGAAGGAGTTCTCCCGGGCGCTTGCCGAGACCCGGATCGGGGCCGACATCAGCGTGGCGCTGGACCGGGTCGCCCAGCGGATGGGCAGCGAGAGCATGAAGTGGGTAACCATGTCGATCGGTATCCAGCGCGAGGTCGGCGGCAATCTCGCCGAGACGCTGCGGACCACCGCGGCCACCCTGCGCGAGCGGCAGATGCTCAAGCGCCAGGTGCGCACACTGTCGGCCGAGGGCCGGCTCTCGGCGTACATCCTCCTGGCGCTCCCGGTCGGCATCTTCTTCTACAGCTACGTGACCAACTACGAGTACGTCAGCCTGCTGTGGACCAGGGGGCTCGGGCTCATGATGAGCGGCGCAGGTCTCGTCGCCCTAGTGATCGGCATCGTCTGGATGCGCAAAGTCGTCAAGATCGAGGTCTGAACCATGGTCATCCTGTTCGCCGCCGTCACCATCGGCGCCGCCATCGTCATTCTCGTGTTTCTCACCGTCTCGGCGGGTTGGGGCACCACCGGGGTGGCCCGCTCGCTCGAACTCATCGAGAGCCGCGTGGGCACCCGTACCGCGGTCACCTCACAACTCGACGCGCGCACCCGCCTCGTCGCGCCGGTGCTCGCCGCCTGCCGCACGGTCGCCGAGCGGCTCTCGCCGTCAGGCACCGGCGAGCGGATCGCCCGGAACCTCGACCGGGCCGGCAACCCCGCGGCGTGGACCCCGGAGCGGTTCCTCACGGCCAAGGGCGTCGGAATGCTCGCGCTCGCGGGCGTCGCGATGCTGTTCGGCGGGTTCAGCCTGCGGGGCCTGCTCTTCGGCATGGTCGGGGCGCTGGCCGGGTTCTACCTGCCCGACCTGCTGGTCTACAACCTGGCGCTCAAGCGCACCGACCAGGTCCGCAAGGGCCTCGCCGACGCGCTCGACATGCTCACCGTCTGCGTCGAGGCCGGCCAAGGGTTCGACGCCGCGCTGCTCCAGGTGGCCCGCAACATCGACGGCCCGATCGGCGGTGAACTGGCCCGCGTGCTCTCCGAGATCCAGATCGGCAAGTCCCGGGCCGAGGCGTTCGCCGCGCTCGGCGAGCGCAGCACCGCGGCCGAGGTGAAGAACTTCGTCAGCGCGCTGGTCCAGGCCGACCGGATGGGGCTGCCCATCTCGGGTGTGCTGCGCGAGCAGACCAAGGAGATGCGGGTGGTCCGGCGCCAGCGGGCCGAGGAGCAGGCCCAGAAGGTGACCGTCAAGATCCTCTTCCCCCTGTTGCTGTGTCTCTTCCCGGCATTGTTCATCGTCATCATCGGGCCCGGTGCGATCCGCATCATCGACACGTTCTCCGGCCTGTGACATCCCGAACCCCACACCCGCCCCGACCGCTGATCGGCAGTCTCTGGGTATGAACTGCGGGTTGGCCTGACGGGTGGCCGGGCCGGACAGCCGCGACCGCACCCACTGGGCCGCAATCGGGGCGCGATGGGTGTGGGCTAGGAACGCGCGGGGTCCTCGGGGACCAGGCCGAGGCGCACTGCCGCGATGACCGCGCTCGCCCGGTTGTGCGCGCCGAGTTTCTCGTAGATCTTGCCGATGTGCGTCTTCACCGTTGACGGGCTCATATAGAGGGACTTGCCGACTTGGGCGACCGAGGAGCCCTCGACCAGCAGACCGAGCACCTCCATCTCACGCGCGGTGAGCGTCGCGACCGGGGCCTCCTGACGGCGGCGCATCGCCTCGGCGAGACCGCTCCCGGTGAACTCCAACGGGAAGTCAGCTGCCCGACGTACCGCCGAAACCACCTGGTCCGACGGTGCGCTCTTACGCACCAGGGCCGATGCGCCGGCGTCCAGCGCCTCGAGCAGGGTGCTGTCGTCGCTGAGCATCGTCAGCACGACGAGCCCGATCTCGGACGAGCGCTGCCGAGCGGCCCGCACCAGCGACAAGCCGCTCCCGTCGGGCATGGTCACGTCGACGACGGCGACCATCCGCCCCGGGGGAGGAGCCTCGAGGAGCCGCTCCAGCATGCCTCGGCCGTCGGCCAGCGACCCGGCCTGCCCCACGACAGCGATGTCGTCGTACCCCGCCAGCATCCCTGCGACTGCCTCGCGGACGACGGCGTGGTCATCGATGACTGCCACGCTGATCGTCACGGTCCCTCCTCGGGCCCACTCGGTGCGGCGTCAGGTCGCCTCACGGTTCGCGCCCACCGTGGTGGGCTCCTCGACGGTCAGGTTAACCGTGGTTCGGCCATTCGGCTCGGTACTCACGAATAGTGCCCCGTCGAGATCGCCGAGTGAGGTGTTGCGGAACAGTTTGCGTGCCTTGGCCGGGTCGCCATCGTGCGAGACGTCGACGCAGGCCGGGCCGGCCACCGAGGTGGACAGGCTCACCCAGGCGTTGCGGGCGCCGGACGCCTGGGCGTCGGCGAGCACGTCCATCACCAGGCGGTGGATGAGGATCTCCACCCGCGGGTCGTGCCGGCGCCTTGCCTCGCTCACCGTGACGGTGGTGCGCACCCCGGTGACGCTGCCGAAACTCTGCACCGCGCCACCGAGCACCGCGCCCAGCCCGGTGCCGGGCCGCTCGGCCACCCGAAGGTCGGTGATGTGCAGGCGCAGGTCTGCCATCGCCTCGCCGAGCCGCTCCCGCAGCCGGTCCAGCCCGTCCCGCAGCGGCTCGCCGACCGGGCCCGCCTGGGCCCGCAGTGCGTCGAGTTGGTAGCCGAGCGCCGCGAGTTCCTGGGCGATGCCGTCGTGGATGTCGCGCGCGATGCGGTTGCGCTCCTCGAGGCTCGCGTACTGCTTGAGTTGCCCGAACAGCAGCCCGGCTTGCACGGTGGGAGCCACCCGCTGGGTCACCTCGCGTACCCGCCGCCGCTCGGACTCCCCGAACGGGCTGTCGTCGGTCCGCTCGACCACGACGACCGTGGTCGGGCCGTCGCCGTACGCGAACGGCACCACCAGCGCCCGGCGGTGTCCGAGTTCGTCGACGAACCGCACCTCGGTCGGCTCCCAGCCCGCAGGGTTGGTGCGGAGCAGCGCCGAGACGTGCTCGGCCATGTGCCACGGTGCTCGGGTGGCGCCGCGCAGGGCCACCGGCACGAGCCGCTCGGCATCCTCGGCGACCAGCACCGCGCTGCGAGTCGAGGTGACCTCGGACCCGAGCAGGTCGAGCGCGAACGACGCTCCAGCCGGCGCGTCGAGACCGGTCGTCATCCGCTCGGCGATGTCTTGCAGCCGGTGGATCAACTCGATCGCCTCCCGAGCGGCCGGGTCGGCATCCGCACCCGCTTCAGGCACGCTGCTGAGCCGGCCGTTCCACACCCCGAGCACTCCGATCGCTGCGGCCGCGACCAGCCACTCGACCAGCGCGATGTCGCCGAGGGTGACGTCGTCGAGGGCCTCGACCGCGGCCAGCAGTCCGGCGCTACCTGCGACGACGACGAGTGCGAACCCGGACCGCCCGAACGTGGACCCGGCGTGGTAAACCGGGATCAGGACGAGGATGGCGGCACCAACCCCGGTGACGGCGAACGCGACACCGGCGACCACGGCCGCCGCCGCCAGCAGGCCGAGCCGCAAGGTCGTCGACACCGTGGTGCCGGCGTCGGCGCGGGTGTCGAGGACGAGCACCGCGACGTCGAGCAGCACGACGACCACGAGCCACGGCACGGCGCGTGGCGCTGAGTTGGTGAGCGCGGCGACCAGCACTCCGAGCAGAGCCAGCGCCAGCCGGATCTGAGCCGAGGCGTCCAACTTCGCCAACCAGGCCGCGCGGATCACTCGCCCAGCGTAGGGGCGGGCCGCCCGGCGCGCTGCGCAGTCGCGGATGCCGGGTCGGGCTGTGTGATGATGAAACAACCGGCTCGTCATCCCTGGCACGGGCCGGCCACTCGGGAAGGACCGCGCCGGCGTGAAGGGTCGTGTGCTCGTCGTCGATGACGATCTGGCGCTCGCGGAGATGCTTGGCATCGTGCTCCGCACCGAGGGGCTCGAGGTGGACCACGTCGCTGACGGGTCGAGCGCGATCGGTGCCTTCCGCGAGCACCGGCCGGATCTGGTCCTGCTCGACGTCATGCTGCCCGGTGTCGACGGGCTCGAGGTGTGCCGCCAAATCCGAGCCGAGTCGGGCGTGCCGATCGTCATGCTCACCGCACGCACCGACACCGTCGACATCGTCGTCGGTCTCGAGTCCGGCGCTGATGACTATGTCGTCAAGCCGTTCAAACCCCAGGAACTCATCGCCCGGGTGCGGGCCCGGCTCCGGCGCGATGCCGAGCCCGAGCCCGAGCGTCTGGCCATCGGCGACCTCGCCATCGACGTCGCCGGCCACTCGGTCACCCGCGACGGCTTCGCCCTCAGCCTCACCCCGCTCGAGTTCGACCTTCTCGTGGCCCTCGCTCGCAAGCCGTGGCAGGTGTTCAGCAGGGAGGTGCTGCTCGAGCAGGTGTGGGGGTACCGCCACGCCGGCGACACTCGGCTTGTCAACGTTCATGTGCAGCGGCTGCGCAGCAAGATCGAGCACGACCCCGAACGTCCGGAAATTGTCGTCACAGTGCGTGGAGTCGGCTACAAGGCCGGCAAGGCTTGAGATGGCCGGGTCGGCCGGTCTTGACGCACGCCCGCCCGCGTCATCCGGTCGGGCCTGGTCGGTACCGTTTCCGGGCCGCTCGGTCGACCACGCCGTGGCTGCTGTCCGGCGAGTCTCGCGGGCCTGGCGTCAGTCCCTCCAGTTACGGGTGGTCACGACCACCATGCTGCTCGGCCTGGCAGTCGTCTCGCTCCTGGGCGGGGTGCTCCTCCAGCAGATCGGGGCCGGCCTGGAGCGCGACCGCGTGCGATCGGCGCAGCGGGAAGCGCTCACCCTGACCGCTCAGGCCCAGGAATTGTGGGACAGCACCACCGCGACCTCGGTGGACGGCCTCGACGGGGTAGCCGGCGACATCGTCAAGCGCGACCTGGCAGCTCCAGGCCGGTTCGTCATCATGAGCCGTACCGCCGGCAACGCCAGCGAGATCGTGCTCTCCGAGATCTCCAGCGGCGAAATCCTCGACGCCTCGGTAGTCAGCCCCGAACTGCGGGAGCGCGTGGCGTCCACGCCGGGACGGCAGCAGACCCAGTTGCGTGCGGTCCCGCTCGACGGCGCACCGGTGCCGTCGGTCGTCGTCGGTAGCGGGATGGTGGTGCCGCTCGCCGGACGGTACGACCTCTACGTCATCTACCCGATGGACCGCGAGGTCGCGACGATGGAGTTGATCCGCACCTCGTTCGTGCTCGCCGGCGTCACCCTCACCCTGCTGGTGGGTGCGGTTGCCTGGGTCGTCACCCGACAGGTGGTCTCCCCGGTGCGCCGCGCCGCCGAGGTCGCCCAGCGGCTGCAGGCAGGCCGGCTCAATGAGCGGATGCCGAGCCGCGGCGAGGACGACCTGGCCCAGTTGGCGACATCGTTCAACGACATGGCCGACAGCCTGCAGCATCAGATCCGCCAACTCGAGGGGCTCTCCGCCGTGCAGCAGCGGTTCGTCTCCGACGTCTCGCACGAGTTGCGCACACCGCTCACGACGATTCGGATGGCGGGTGACCTCATCCACGAGGCACGGCAGGACTTCGACCCGGCCGTGGCCCGGTCCGCGGAGTTGCTCACCGGCGAACTCGACCGGTTCGAGGCGCTGCTGTCGGACCTTCTCGAGATCAGCCGATTCGATGCCGGCGCGGCAGCGCTCGACCTCGAGCCGGTCGACCTGCGCGGCATCGTGGCGCGGGTCGTGGAGTCCGTGCGTTCGCTCGCCGACCGGCGAGGGAGCGTGGTCACCGTGCACGCTCCCGAGAGGCCAGCAGACGCCGAGGTCGATCAGCGGCGGGTCGAGCGTGTGCTGCGTAATCTCGTCGTCAACGCGGTCGAACACGGTGAGGGTCGTCCGATCGAGGTGCACGTCGCTGCGGACGTCGACGCGGTCGCAGTGGTCGTCGAGGATCACGGGGTCGGGTTGCGACCTGGGCATGCCGCCAACGTCTTCACCCGGTTCTGGCGGGCTGACCCGGCGCGGGCCCGTACCACCGGAGGGACCGGTCTCGGACTAGCGATCTCGCTCGAGGACGCCCGGTTGCATCACGGCTGGCTGCAGGCCTGGGGCGAGCCGGGGGTTGGTTCGAGGTTCCGGCTGACGTTGCCTCGCCGAGGTGGTCATACCCTTGACGACTCACCGCTACCACTGGACCCGGAGGAGCGCGGATGACGGTCCGGGGGAGTATGGCCGTGGCAGCCGCGGCGCTGCTGCTCCTTTCCGGATGTGCGGGCCTCACCACGGACGGGCCGGTCCAGCCAGGGCTCGATATTGGGTCGGATGACGGGCCCACTCTCCGGTTCTCCGCTCCCGGCCCGGTCGCCGGGGACAGCCAGGAGGAGGTGGTGCGCGGATTCCTGCGGGCGGGGGCTGCCAGCGACGGCTCCTACGAGAGCGCGCGTGAGTTCCTCACCGTGCGGGCGCGCGACCGGTGGAAGCCTGACGACACCCTGGTGGTGCTTGCCGGGGAACCATCGGCTGCGCTCGTCGACCCGGCCACGGTGCGGGTCTCGGTCTCTACTGCGGGGACCATCGACGCGACCGGGCGCTACACCGCTGCTGCTCCAGGTGCGCGGGTGAGTGCCACCTTCTCGGTGACCTGGGTGGACGAGCAATGGCGCGTCGACGGGATGCCCGACGACTTCGGTAGATGGGTCGCGGGGCGCGACGTCACCCGTCTGGTCCAGCCACTCGCCGTCCACTACGTCTCGACGAGCCGGCGGGCCGTGGTGCCCGACGTGCGGTGGTTTCCCTTGGATCGACTCGCAACCCGCCTGGCCCGGGCACAGCTCGCCGCGGTGCCTGCCCACCTGACCGGGGCGGCGGTCACCGCGATACCGGATGGTGCGCGGCTGCTCGGCGACGCGGTGTCGGTGGAGAACGGATTGGCCCGGGTCAATCTCATCTCCGGCCCACTTCGCGCCGACGGGGACACCCGGGAGAACCTCTGGGCCCAGTTCGTGTCGACCCTGCTGCAGGACCCGCTGGTCTCCAGGGTCGAACTCGCCGTGAACAGCGTGCCGGTTGAGTTGGCTGGTGTGGACGGCTCGGCGGCCACACTCGGTGACCTCCGCTTGGACACCACGGTCGACATCTCGCAGACCCAGCCGGTGGTCCGTCGCGGTGCGACGGTTGCCGTCTTCGACTCTGCTAGCGGGGCCGGGCCGGACCCATCAGGCGGTGGCGGTTACCCGGCCGTGCCGGTCTCGTCTCGAGCGCTGGCGCTGTCAGCCGACGGTGCCGAGCTCGCCGCGGTCGACGACGGCGGCAACGGCGTCTCGCGATGGCGGGGCGACCAGCGGTTCGCGGTCGCCGGTGTCGGCTCGTCGGTCGGCAGCCCGGCGTACGACCGCCGCGGTTTCCTCTGGATTGGAGCGGTCTCTGAGGCCTCGGAGCGCCTGTTCGTTGTCGATGTCTCGGCCGACCCCGCCGACCCGCAACGTTCCGGGGCGGTGCCGGTTCGCGCCGACTGGCTGGCCGGGCGCCGGGTGCTCGAGGCGAAGTCGGCACCCGACGGTGATCGGGTGGCAGTGCTGTCGGCGCGGCTGGACGGACGCGACGCTCGGGTCGACCTTGCTGGCGTCACCCGTCGTTCGTCGGGCCGGCCGGAGGTGCTGACGGCGCCGCTTCGGCTCGGGGTTCATGTGCGTGACCCGTCCGGGCTCTGCTGGCTCGACGACCGCACTCTCGCCACTATCGGTGTACTCAGCGGCGACCGGCAGCCGATCGTGCTCACGGTGGGTGGGGAAGTGCGGCCGCTCACCCCGGTGGCCGACGCGGTGCGCATCTCGTCGACTGGGGGTGAACGCAACCTCTATGTGACGACTCGGCAAGGTGCCGTGGTGAGCCGAGAGGCATCGCAGTGGGCCTCAGCCGGTGAGGGCACCGACATCGCCGTCGCCGCGGGATGACGCCGTCCTCCACAACGGCCTGTCCGCGGTACGAGAAATCCACTGGATCCTGGGCCGCCGGGTCCGGGGCGGGTGGCATCCTGCTGGACCCGTCATGGTGGGTCGATGCGTGGCGGGTCGGATGCCGTACGGCGGCTTGTCGGTGCCGCCGCCGGTCTCGTTTTCCCCGGACAGTGCGCCGGGTGCGGGGCGCCCCGGGCTCCGCTGTGTGATGCCTGTCAGGCAGCCGTCCACCGGGCCGCTTCTCCGGGCTTGGTGCCAGCGGCCACAGGCGGTGTGCCGTGCTGGGCCGGTGCGGTGCTCGAAGGTCCGCTTCGCCGCGTCGTGAGCATCCACAAGGATGGTGGGCGCCGCGACCTGCGACCGGTGCTCGCGGCGCCGCTTGCCGCGGCAGTTGTCCTCGCTCTCACTCGCGACCCGATGCTTCGGCACGCCCGCGCCGGCAATGAGCCGGTGTGGGTAGTGCCGGTACCAGCGTCTGCCCGCGCTCGGTATCGGCGCGGCGACGACCCGGTGCTCGACCTGGTGCGGGCCGCAGTCCGGGTCGCCGGGTGCCAGCCCGGGGTCGACACCGCCGCGGTGCTCCACCACCTACGGCGGGTGGCCGACCAGGCAGGCCTCGGCCGTACCGCCCGTGCCGCCAACCTTGCCGGCGCGCTCGCGGTCCGGCCTCGCGCGCGGCGCCTCGTCGCGGGCGCGGTGTGCTTGGTCGCCGACGACGTGGTGACTACCGGCGCGACGCTGGCCGAGGCAACCCGGGCGCTGCGCGCCGCCGGAGCCCGGCACGTCGTCGGCGCGGCTGCAGTGGCGACGCCCCGGCGCGGTGATGGGCTTGCCGGGCCCAGACCGCACGACTACGGTCAGCCCATGTCACTCCGTGTCGAGGAGGTGGTGACCTCATTGTTACGGCCGCACTGAGGCCACCCGTCATCGAACTCGTGGAGGACCATGTGGACATCGTCGTCACCGGACGGCACCTGACCGTCTCCGATCGTTTCCGGGAGCACATCGAGGAAAAATTGGCCAAGGTGTCTCAGTTTGCGCCGCGTACCCGGCGCATCGAGGTGCTCGTCAGCCATGAGCCGAACCGTCGCCAGGCCAAGGCGTGTGACCGTGTTGAGGTGACCTGCCACGCGAAGGGTCCAGTGGTGCGGGCGGAAGCCTGCGCCGACGATCAGTACGTGGCGCTGGACATGGTGCTCGACAAGTTGACGGAGCGGCTCCGGCGGCACAGCGACCGGCGACACGTGCGTCGTGGGCGACGATCCCCGGAGTCGGTGGCGCACGCTACCGCACGGATCGTCGTGCCGGAGGCGCCTCAGGTGGTCACCGAGGCGGCCGACGACGATCCGTTCGACGGCTCGCCGGTTGACGTGCGCGAGAAGGTTCATCGCTCTCGTCCGATGGCGCTGGCTGATGCGCTGCAGGAGATGGAACTCGTCGGCCACGACTTCTATCTGTTCCACGATGTCGATACCGAGCGCGCCAGCGTGGTCTACCGGAGACAAGGCTGGTCGTACGGCGTCATCCACCTCGACCTCGACCTCGGTGCCGCCGCCGGCGCGGCAGCCTCGTGACCTGTGCCGTTCCGGGC
>JBOFJB010000126.1:0-11763 GCA_051650465.1 Dermatophilaceae bacterium
CGCCGGCCCGGTCTCGCGCGTCGCCGCGGCGACGCTCGAGACCACCGAACCGCGCAGCGTCGACCAGTCGACCAGCCCAGCCCCGGTGACGACGAGGTCGCTCTGCGCGGCGAGTTCTCCGAAACGACACACCCGCAGCACCTCGGCCACCGCGCTCACCCGGCGGGCCCCCAGGGCGAGCAAGGCGTAGCCGAGCCCACCTGCCGCACCCGCACCGGACTGGCGGTCCAGGCGCCGCGGCGCACCGCTGAGCAGGTCGGTAGGTGCACCCAGCGCCCGACCGACCACTTCGGTGAACCTGCCCAGCGCCCCTTCGAGCTGGTGCGCCTGCTCCGCGGTTGCCCCCTTTCGGGGAGCATCGACAGCGCTGGTACCCGAGAGCCCCAGCAACGGGGTCTCGTCGTCGGTGGCCAGATGAATCTCGTTCTGCGCGAACCGGTCCACCACAGCCGCCAACCCGAGCACGGCATCCGGCGCCGCATGCCGGAGCGCCAGACCACCACGTGCCAGCACGGATGCCGGACCCGCGCCGAGCGCAGCGAGCAGGCCAGCGCCGGCGTCGTTCGTAGCACCCGCACCGGTACCCCGGCCGACGCCGACGACGATCCGCCGGGTGCGCTCCCCGAGCGCGGTCTCGAGGAGCTGGCCACCACCCCAGGTGCTGGTGAGCGTGGGGTCGCGCTCGTCGGCGCCGAGGAGATGCAGACCGATCGCCTGGGCCATCTCGACGTAGGCGACGCCGCGCGCACTGTCGACGAGCACCGCCGCCGGAACCGGCCGACCGAGCGGATCGCTCACCGTCGTGGCGACCATGGTCCCGCCCACCGCCCGCTGCAGCACGTCGAGAAAACCCGGGCCACCGTCGCACAGCGGGAGTTGCACCACCTCATCGTGCGGAGCGCCGAGTGACCAGCCCTCGGCCATCGCTGCGGCGGCCTGCACCGCGCCGAGAGTCGATCCGAAGGCGTCCGTAGCGATCAGCACACGCACGCACGGAGGCTACCCGCAGTTCCCGGCTCGGTTCCGTCTGCGGGCCGACCGTCTTCGTCGGCGGTATGCCGTCGACGACCTACGATCGTGGGGTGACGACAACGGCGGACGCCCCACGCAACGCCCCATTGCCCCTGCTCGTCCTCGGGCACGGTCGCGACCTCGCCACCGAGCGCGGGGTGGAATGCCCAGGCGACCTGCCGGCACCTTCCGACCCCGGACTGGTCGAGCGCGCCCGCGCGGCCCGTGCGGCGCTCGGCGACCGGGCGTTCGTCCTCGGCCATCATTACCAGCGCGACGAGGTCATCACGTTCGCCGACGTCACCGGCGACTCGTACAAACTGGCCCGCGACGCCGCCGCCCGCCCCGATGCCGAGTACGTCGTCTTCTGCGGCGTGCACTTCATGGCCGAGTCGGCTGACATCCTCACCGCCGACAGCCAGACTGTCGTGCTGCCCGACCTCGCCGCCGGGTGCTCCATGGCCGACATGGCCGCGATCGACCAGGTCGAGGAATGCTGGGACGAACTCGTCGAGGCGGGTGTCGCTCAGGCCACGGTGCCGGTGACGTACATGAACTCGTCGGCGGCGATCAAGGCGTTCACCGGGCGGCACGGCGGCACCGTGTGTACGTCATCCAATGCTCGTACCGCGGTCACCTGGGCGCTGGAGCGGGCAGGCAACGGCGGCAAGGTGCTGTTCCTGCCCGATCAGCACCTGGGCCGCAACACCTACGTTCGCGACCTCGGCGGCGCACTCGACGGCTGCGTCGTCTGGGACCCGCACAAACCCATGGGTGGGCTCACCGCCGACGAGCTGCGCGCCGCGACGATGATCCTGTGGCGGGGGCACTGCTCGGTGCACGGCCGGTTCTCCGTTGACGCGGTCGAGGCCGCCCGGCGCGAGGTGCCCGGGGTGAAGGTGATCGTGCATCCCGAATGCCGGCACGAGGTGGTCGAACTGGCCGACGAGGTCGGGTCGACGGAGAAGATCATCAAGGCCGTCGAGGCAGCACCAGCCGGCACGGCCTGGGCGGTGGGTACCGAGCTGAACCTCGTGCGCCGGCTGGCGGCGCGTCATCCGGACCAGCGGATCGTGTTCTTAGAGAAGAACGTCTGCTACTGCTCGACGATGAACCGCATCGATCTGCCGCACCTGGTCTGGACGCTGGAGTCGCTCGCCGACGGCCGCGTCGTCAACCCGATCCGGGTCGAGTCCGAGGTGGCGCGCTGGGCCCGGGTCGCGCTCGACCAGATGCTCGCCCTTCCCGGCGAGACCGCCAGAGACTGATCCCACCCATTCCGCGACGTGGTGCGCCTGGGTCGCGCGAACCGCCACGCAACGGGTCTGTCGGGCCGACAGACTCCCCCACCACGCCGGAAGGGCAGCGGTCGCCTCGCCGATCTCATCGCACCGAGTCGAGACCGCCGGGGTCGAGGGTCCCGCTGTAAGGCGTCATCCTGCCCAGCCGGGCGAGCAGCGACGCCTCTGCGAGACACACCTTCTCGAACTCGGCCAGATGCAGCGACTCGTTCGCGCCGTGCGCTCGCGCGTCAGGATCCTCGACGCCGGTGACCAGGATGGCCGCGTCGGGGAACCGCTCGGCGAACGCCGCGACAAAAGGGATGGAGCCGCCCACACCGATGTCGACCGGAGCGACGCCCCACGCGTCGACGAACGCGGCCCGGGCCTCGTCGTACACCGGGCCCGAAGCGTCGGCGGTGAAGCCGTTGCCCCGGTCGTCGAGAGCGACCTCGACGCGGGACCCCCACGGCGCGTGCGCAAGCAGGTGGTCACGGACGAGGTCGAACGCGTCGAGGTCGTGCTCGTCGGGCGCGAGCCGGATCGAGACCTTCGCGGATGCCGTAGGCACCAGCGTGTTCGACGACGTCGCCACCGGGGGCGCGTCGATCCCGATGGTGGTGATCGCGGGCCGGGTCCACAGCCGCGAGAGCAGCGACCCCGACCCGATCGTCGACACCCCGTCGAGCAGGCCCGACTCCGCGCGCAGCCGGGACTCGGGGTAGTCGAGTTCGGCGGCCTCCGCGGACTTCAATCCGGGCACCGCGACGTCGCCGGCGTCGTCGTGCAGGCCGGCGAGCAGCCGCACCAGGCAGGTGAGCGCGTCGGGCACCGCGCCGCCGAACATCCCCGAGTGCAGGCCGTGGTCGAGGGTGGTGACCGTGACCACGACGCGGATCATCCCCCGTAGGGACGTCGTCAGTGCCGGCTCGCCGATCGCCCAGTTCGTGGAGTCGGCGAGCACGATGGCGTCAGCGCGCAACGTCTCGCCGTGCTTCTCGAGGATGACGGGGAGCGACTCCGAGCCGATCTCCTCCTCCCCCTCGACGAACACCGTCACGCCCACCGGCAGCGCGCCAGCATGCGCCCGCAGGGCGGCGACGTGCGCCATGATCCCTGCCTTGTCGTCGGCGGCGCCCCGGCCATACAGCCGTCCCTGCCGCTCGATCGGCTCGAACGGCGCGCTGTGCCAGTCGGATTCGTTACCGGGCGGCTGGACGTCGTGGTGCGCGTACAACATCACCGTCGGCGAACCCGGCGGGCCCGCGGCCCGCCCGATGACGGCCGGGCGGCCGCCCTCACGGACGATCTCGACATCGAGGCCTTCGGCGCGCAGCAGCGCCATCGTGGCCTGCGCGCTCGCCTCGACGTGCGTCTGGTCGAAACCGTCGAGCGACACACTGGGGATGCGGGTCAGCGCCTCGAGGTCGGTGCGCAGCCGCGGCATGAGGTCGCGGACGCGAGCGCGGAGCACCTCAAGACCGGGGATGACAGGGGCGGCGTCGCTCACGTCGTCCGACCTTACCGATCTCGCCGCCACCGTAGTCGGGGCGCTATGGCGCCGCTGTCGCCGCCAGTCCGCCGACCCGACTCGGCGCGGACGGCGAGTCCCGCCGGCGCCCTAGGATGAATGGTGTGTTCGGACGCAGCAGGACCAGTGAGCAGCCCGCCGAGGAAGTGACCCCGCCACGCGCAGGCGCCAAGAACCGGCCGACGCCGCGGCGGCGTGACCAGGAAGCCGCCCGCAAGCGCCCGCTCGTGGTCACCGACCGCAAGCAGGCCCGGGCCACCACGCGCCAGCAGCGCCGTGAGCAGATGGCGCGCACTCGGACAGCAATGTTGACCGGCGACGAGGCCGGCATGCCCGCACGCGACCGAGGCCCGGCACGCCGCTTCATCCGCGACTACGTCGACTCCCGCTGGAACCTCGCCGAGTTCATGCTCCCCGTGATGATCGTCGTGCTCGCCCTGAGCTTCTACCGCAACAGCGCCATCCTGCTGATCGTCACCCTGCTGACTTACACGGTGCTGCTGCTGGCGGCCACCGACACTTTTCTCATGTGGCGCCGCTGTCGCAAGCGTCTCACCGCAAAGTTCGGCGTCGAGGCAGCTACGACTCGTGGCAACGGGATGTACGCCGCGATGCGCGCCTTCCAGTTCCGCCGTTCGCGGATGCCGCGTGCCCTCGTCGAGCGCGGCGCGCGCCCGAACTGACCGCCTGGGCTCAGGAGGCCGGCTCCAAACTCATCGGGCCGTAGACCACGCCGGCGTCGCGGTACAAAGTCACCGACGCCACCCTGGCCCCGGCCAACTCGCGCCACATTTCGCCGAACCAGTTTTCGGCATCACCCTGGGTGGGGAAGGCAGTGTCGCTCGTGGGCGGCCCGGTGACCGGCTGCCCGTCGGCATCGGCGTAGGACCAGGTCCACCGCTCGCTCATGACGACCGCACCTCCGGGCGCACGAACGGAGGTGCAGTGACGGTTGCGGGCACCGGCCGACCACGCACGTCGACCACGACCTGCTGACCCACGCCGACCGACCTGTCGAGCATCGCCAGGGCGATGCCCTGGCGCAGCGTCGGCGAGAACGTGCCCGAGGTGACCTCACCGACCACCTGCCCGGTGTCATCCGCGACGGCACAATGCGGTCGCGGGACACCGCGACCGGTGACGAGCAGACCGCGGATCAACCGCGACTCCTTCGCCGCGCGCTCGGTGGCGAGTGCCTCCTTGCCCCAGAACCCCGGCTTCTCCCAGCCGACGGCCCACGCCGCCCGCGCCATCACCGGGGTGATGTCAAGCGAAAGGTCGTTACCGTGCAGCGGGTACCCCATCTCGGTGCGGAGCGTGTCGCGGGCACCTAGCCCGACCGGCAGCCCGTCACGCTCGGCCACGACCACCGCGAGGCTGTCCCAGAGCGACCCGGCCGCATCCCACGTCGGGATGACCTCGTAGCCGCGCTCGCCGGTATAGCCCGTGCGGCACACGATGACCGGCTGACCGTGCCACTGCGTCTCGACAAAACTCATGTAGTCGTGCTCGACGGGAAGGCCGAGCGAGGTGAGCACCTCATCCGAACGCGGCCCTTGCACGGCGAGCACCCCATAAGCGTGGTGCAGGTTTTCTACGGTGACACCGGCCGGAGCGGCCGCCGCGAGCAGATCCACCACCTGAGCGGTGTTGGCGGCGTTCGGCACGAGGAACACGTCATCATCGGAGCGCAGGTACTGGATCAGGTCGTCGACCACTCCTCCGGTCGGGGTACAGCACATCGAGTACTGCGCCTGTCCCGGGCCGATCCGGCCGAGGTCGTTGGTAAGGCACGAGTTGACGAACTCCGCCGCGCCCGGGCCGGAGACCCGCGCCTTGCCGAGGTGGGAGACATCGAAGAGGCCGACCCGTTCGCGCACCGCCGTGTGTTCGGCGACCACGCCGCCGCCGGGGTACTCGATCGGCATCTCCCAGCCGCCGAAGTCGGCGAGTTTCGCTCGCAGAGCGAGATGCCGGTCATGCAGGGGTGAGTGGTGAAGGCCGACCATACGCCGCACGCTACCGGCCAGAGGTGGACCAACTGCCGGGCGGCTAGTGTGCCGCGCATGACCACGCTCACCGTGACCAGCCGCCCAGGCGCCGAACTCGCCGTCGACGCCCTCGTCGTCGGCGCCCTCGTCGTCGGCGCTACGGCCTCCGACACCACCGTCGAACTCGCATCTGGGCATGGGCTGCCTCGCGAAGCAGTCGCGCACCTCCAGGCGGTCCTCACCGACCTCGACGCCACCGGCGCAGTGGGGGAAGTCCATCGCGTGGTCGCCGTGCCAGGGGTCAAGGCGACCTCGGTGGTCGTCACCGGGTTGGGGTCGGCATCCGAGCGGGATGACGTCGCGGCGGCGCACCTGCGCTCGGCCGCCGCTGCCGCGCTGCGAGCCGTCCGGTCCAAGAAGGTGGTCGGCATTGCCCTACCGACACCAGACCTCGCGCACCTGGGTGTGGTCGCCGACGGCGCTGCCGCCGGGTGCTACGCCTACGACAAGAGCCTCTCCACCGGCACTGCGGGTCGCGGCGGCAGAACCGGCAGACCGCCGGTCGGCCGGGGCGAGCGTGCGGGCGGCCCGAGGGTCGTCGTGGCCAGCGGCACCGGGCAGGGCAAGGCGGCCAAGGAGACGGTGGCGCGGGCATCCGTGGTCGCCGCCGCTCGCGACTGGGCACGCGACCTCGTCAACACCCCACCTAACGTGCTGTACCCGCAGTCGTTCGCGAGCGCGGTCCGGAAGAAAGCCGCAGCTTCGACCGCGAAGGTCTCGGTAGCGGTACTCGACGAGAAGGCCCTCCTCAAGGGTGGCTTCGGCGGAATCGTCGGAGTCGGCCAGGGCTCGACCCGCCCGCCCCGGATCGTGACCTTGACCTGGGCACCGAGCGGCGCCACGTCATCCGTAGCCCTCGTCGGCAAGGGCATCACCTTCGACTCCGGCGGTCTCAACATCAAGCCATCGGCCGGCATGGTGACGATGAAGTGCGACATGGCGGGGGCCGCTGCAGTGGCCGCGGCCGTCCTCGCGGTCGCCGAACTCGGGCTGCCGGTCGCCGTTACCGGCTACCTGTGCCTCGCGGAGAACATGCCGAGCGGCACGGCACAGCGCCCGGGTGACGTCGTCATCATGCGTGACGGGACGAGTGTGGAGATTCTCGACACCGACGCGGAAGGCCGCATGGTTCTCGGTGACGGCATCTGCCTCGCCGGCGAAAAACGTCCCGACCTCATCGTCGATATCGCCACGCTCACCGGAGCGCAGGTCGTGGCACTGGGCGCCGACATCGCGGCGGTGATGGCCAACGATGACGAGGTGCGGGCCGAGGTGGTGCACGCCGCAGAGGCCGCCGGCGAGCCGGCCTGGCCGATGCCGCTGCCCGCCGCGCTCCGGGCGAAACTCGACACCCCGTCGGCCGACATCGCCCACAAGGGCGACCGCGACGGCGGCATGCTGACCGCCGGGCTGTTCCTTCGCGAGTTCGTCGCCGACGGAGTCGGTTGGGCGCACGTCGATATCGCCGGCCCGGCGTTCAACGACAAAGGCCCGACGGGCTGCATCCCCAAGGGCGGCACCGGCTACGGCGTCGCCACGCTGGTCGGCGTCGTCGAGGGACGCATTCCCGGTCGGCGCTAGCCGCCGCTCTTCCGGCGGAACATCTGCTGGGAAGCCCTCGCCTGCGGCCCGTGGACACTGCCCGCTGCCGACCGCCCGGACCGGCTGGCGTCCTCGGCACCGTGGTGCGACTGCTTGCGGTCCAGGGCTTCACGGAACCTCGCCAGGACGTCGTCGCCGACGGCCGGACGCTGCTTCTTTTTCGTCATCGGATTCTCCTTCTGTCGAGCCGCGGACGTGATGGCGCCACCGTGACACGGCGTTGCGGCGATCGTCCAGCACCGTCGGGGTCTCAGCCACCACCGGTGCGGCGTTGCCGAGCGGTCCACTGCCGCATCCGCGCCGGGTATCCGGTGAGGTTCACGTCGTAGACCGGGATGCCGAGCGCGCGGGCCACCTCGAACGCCTCCGGCCGTGACGAAAGCGCCCGGCGGGTCCATTCGCCGTCGTGGGCGATCAACACCACCGTGGTGGCCGTGACATTGGTAGCCGGTTCGACGTATGCCTCGACACCTCGGCGACTCCCGACGAAATCGGTCAGGTGGGCCCGGGCAGCCGGGAGGTCACTCCCCCCTTGCGGAGAAGGTCGCGCGGTACGTCGGCTCCACCAGGCCATGCGCACACGATAGGGGCTGTGTTCGCCAGGCTCGGACACCCCGTCGATAAGCCCGGCCGGACGGGCCCGAACCGGTGGGGTCGGCGGGGCCACGGCACCCTACGGGCGTGAACTGCCTGCGGCACCTCACTAGAGTGGCCCGCAGTCAGCGCCCGACGAAGGAGTGCACCACCGATGTCAGAACGCGTGAAGATGCCGGCCCTCGGCGAGTCCGTCACGGAGGGGACAGTGACCAGGTGGCTCAAGGGGGTTGGCGATCGCGTCGAACTCGACGAGCCGCTGCTCGAGGTCTCGACGGACAAGGTCGACACCGAGATCCCCTCGCCGGTCGCCGGCACCTTGGAGCAGGTGCTCGTCCACGAGGACGACACGGTGCCGGTTGGCTCAGATCTCGCCGTCATCGGGGAAGGCGCTGACGCGGTCCCGGATGACGGCGGGTCCGAAGCCGCTGACGCCGTCGGCTCGGCACCGGCCGCCGTCGTTCCGGCAGCCAGCGGCTCCACGTCGAGCACCGATGCCCCGCGCACCGCCAACCCGCCGAGCCGACCAGCAGAGCGGGCGCCTGCTGCCGAACAGGCCGCGGAGGTTCAGGTCAGCGAGCCGGACCAGCCACGTACCTCGGTGGCGGATGCCGTCACCCAGTCCGCGCCGCCCACCGGCTCGACCCCGTCCAGCAGCGCCGGCCAGGGCACGGTGGTGCCGATGCCGGCGCTGGGCGAGTCGGTCACCGAGGGCACGGTGACCCGGTGGCTGAAACAGGTCGGCGACGAGGTGTCCGTCGACGAACCGCTGCTCGAGGTCTCGACGGACAAGGTCGACACCGAGATCCCCTCGCCCGTGGCGGGCATCCTCACCGCAGTCCTCGCCGGCGAGGACGACACCGTCCCGGTGGGCGCCGATCTCGCCGTGGTCGGCGGCCTCGGCGACCCTGCGGCCGGCACGTCGGCGACCGGCACCGCCGCACCGGCTGCGGCGTCATCGGTGCCGTCGACGCAGTCGCACTCGCCGACACCGGGGACAACCGGTAACCACGGAGCCTCCGTTCCGGACCAGCCGGCCCAGGTCCGCAGCGCGCCCGCGACGGCGCCCGCTCACCAGGCGGCGGCAACGCCGGAGCGACTCCGCCAGCCCGCCCGGGACCAGGCTCCCGCACCGTCCAGCGCCCCCGCACCGTCGAGGCCGGCTCCGCGGTCCGACGGCGCGAGCCACGCGCCGGGCCGACCGGCATCCGACGCCGACCACGTGGATGAGCGCGACGCTGCGGCCTACGTGACACCCCTGGTGCGTAAGCTCGCCGCGGACCGTGGCGTCGACCTCGGCACGGTTGACGGCACCGGCATCGGGGGCCGCATCAGGAAGCAGGATGTGCTCGCCGCGGCTGATGCCGCTGATACGGCTCGAGCCACGGCGGCGGCTTCGCCAAACGGCAGTGTCGCGGCGGGGGCCGCTGCAGGCTCAGCCGTCACGACGCCACCACCACGCACCACAGACCTGTCCACACGGGGCACCACCGCGACCATGACCCGGCTGCGCCGCACCATCGCTCGCAGGATGGTGGAGTCGCTCCAGGTATCGGCGCAACTCACCACTGTGGTCGAGGTAGACGTGACCCGGATCGCGCGGCTACGCGACCGCGCCAAGGCCGACTTCACGGCTCGGGAAGGCACCAAACTCAGTTTCCTGCCGTTCTTCGCCCTCGCCGCGGTCGAGGCGCTCAAGACGCACCCGATGGTGAACGCCAGCCTCGAAGGAGACGACGTCACGTATCACGATGTTGAGCACCTCGGTGTCGCAGTCGATACCGAGAAGGGGCTGCTCGTACCGGTGCTCAAGAACGCCGGTGACCTCAACATCGGTGGCCTCGCCAGGGGCATCTCTGATGTCGCTGAGCGGACTCGGAGCGGCAAGATCATGCCTGACGACCTTGCCGGTGGCACGTTCACCATCACCAACACCGGGTCGCGCGGAGCACTGTTCGACACCCCGATCATCAACCAGCCGCAGGTCGCCATCCTCGGCACCGGCTCAGTCGTCCGGCGGCCGGTGGTCGCCACTGCTGCGGACGGCGGCGAGACGATCGCCATCCGCTCGATGGTCTATCTCGCGCTCTCCTACGACCACCGCCTCGTTGACGGCGCCGACGCCGCCCGCTTCCTCACCGCAATCAAGGTGCGGCTCGAGGAGGGCGCCTTCGAGGCCGATCTGGGTCTATGAGCCGCCAACCATGACCCGAGTCGCCGTAGCCGGGAGTTCTGGCCTCATCGGGTCCGCCCTGGTCGACGCGCTGCGCAAGCGCGGCGACCAGATCGTCCGGTTGGTCCGGCGAGCGCCGTCCGGGCCCGACGAGGTGCGCTGGGACCCGGCGTCCGGTGTACTCGACCCCGGTGTGCTCGACGGCGTGGATGCCGTGGTCAACCTCGCCGGAGCCGGAGTCGGGGACCGCCGCTGGTCACCGAGTTACAAGCACATGATCCTCGCGTCACGCGTCGACTCCACGAGCACCATCGCGACAGCGGTCGCGGCGACCGGGCGGCCACTTCGGGTGCTCTCCGGCTCGGCGGTGGGCTTCTACGGTGACCGTGGCGAGGAGCGCCTCACCGAGGCGAGCCCTCCCGGTGAGGGTTTCCTCGCCGATGTCGTGTGCGCCTGGGAGGCGGCCGCGGCACCGGCCGTCGACGCGGGCGCATCGGTGGCGTTCGTGCGCACCGGCCTCGTGATGGCTCCCCACGGAGGCGCGTTCGGCCGGCTGCTGCGGTTGGCCCGCGTCGGACTCGCCGGACCGCTCGGCGGTGGTCGCCAGTTCTGGCCGTGGATCACGGTGGTCGACGAGGTCCGCGGTCTGCTTCATCTGCTCGACCACCCAGAGGTAGTCGGGCCGGTCAACCTCGTCGGGTCGGAACCTCACCGGCAGGCAGAGGTGGCTCGGGCCATCGGGCGGGCGATCGGGCGACCCGCGATCCTCCCGGCACCCGGGGTCGCGCTCCGTGTGGTGCTCGGCGAGTTCGCCGGCGAGATCCTCGGTGGCCAGCGGGTCGTCGGTGATGTCCTGGCCGCAAGCGGCTTCGTTCATACGCACACCGACCTCGACGCTGCCTGCCGGTGGCTGGTCCGCTGACTGACCCGACTGGCGCTCACCGGACTCCCTCAACCAACCTCCCGGGTCAGTACACTGCCCGCGCGCCCACCGCGTTGTCCACAGGCCTACGCTGAGCCCGGTGACCGCTGACCAACCGACCATCGTTGCCACGTCCGGCGGCTACCGCCGAGGCAGGCGCACGCACCTGGAGTTCAACGCCGTGGTGCACCATGCCGTCGACCTCTCCGGCGCTGCCGGCCGCCCACGGGTCACGGTGCTCGGCACGGCATCCGGCGACCCCACCCACGTGTCCTATGCCCTGGTGGAAGCCGGCCGGGTCGCGGGCTTCGAGACCACGACGCTCGACCTGTTCCCCATGCCGAATGTCGAGGACCCCGCCGCGCACCTGCTGGCCCAGGACGTGATCTGGGTGAACGGCGGATCGGTGGCCAACCTTCTCGCGGTGTGGGACGTGCACGACCTGGGTCCAGCGATGCGCGCCGCCTGGGAGGCCGGTGTCGTGCTCGCTGGCGTGTCGGCCGGGTCGATCTGCTGGTACGTCGGCGGCTGTACCGACTCCTACGGCCCCGAACTCCGTGCGGTGACCAATGGGCTCGGCCTGCTGCCGTACGGCAACG
>JBOFJB010000127.1:0-18514 GCA_051650465.1 Dermatophilaceae bacterium
TGGGCCGGCCCTGGCTGTTCACCGACCTCGCGGCCGCGTTCGCCGGGTCGCCGACGCGGGTGCAGCCCGGGCTGGGCGAGGTGGTGGCGGTGCTGCGCCGGCACGCGGAGTACCTCGTGGAGTTCTACGACGGCGACGAATTGCGTGGCTGCCGCGACATCCGTAAACACATCGCCTGGTACCTCAAGGGGTTCCCGGCGGGGTCGGCGGTGCGGAACCGGCTGGCGCTGGTCGATTCGCTCGCGGCGCTCGACGACCTGGTCGGGTCGTTGGATCTGTCGGCGCCCTGGCCCGGGTCGGATGCCGAGGGGCCGCGGGGCCGGGCCGGGTCGCCCCGGGTGGTGGCTCTGCCCGAGCGGTGGCTGGAGTCGCGCGATCTGGATGACGCGCAACGGGCCGCAGTGGCGCAGGCCGAGCTCGGCGTCTCCGGCGGCTGACCAGGGTCCGAGCGGGCACTCGGCTCTGCACGAAACCGGCGTTAGAGCACCGTCTGGCGAGCGCCGGTCATCCGGGAGTTGCCCCGCCCCGGAGGCGGTCGAGCATCCCGGCGGCGAGCGCGATCGTCTCGGCCCGGATCATCGGTCGTTCCTCGCTGCTCGCGAGCAGCCAGCAGTCGATCAGGGTCAGGGTGAGGTGCTTGAGCATTCCGATCCTGACCTGGTGCTCGCGACCGCCGGCAAGGCCGAGCCGGTCGGCGAACAGGTCGACAAGATCGTCCGGCTCGTCGATGAATGGACCCGGCCGATACGGAGTGGCCAGGGCGTGCAGTGCTCGCAGCAGGGGTAGCAGCGCCGGTTCGGAGCGGGCTTCGCGTGCGTAGGCGTCGAACAGCACGGTGGCGGCTCGAGTCGCCGACGCGTCGCGGAGATCGCCGAAACGAGCGAACCAGCGCTGTGACACCTCGTCCTGGGTGCGGACGTACGCCGCACCGAGCACCTGGTCGCGGTCGGTGAAGTAGCGGTAGACGGTGCCGACCGCGACGCCGGCCCGATCGGCGATCGCCCGGGTGGTCACGGCATCCGGGCCGGACTCGACCAGCAGGCTCACCGCGGCGTCGAGGAGGTGCATCACGGTCTGCGCGGCCCGGGCCTGACCGGGGGTCGCTCGGAGGCCGCCGGGGGGCGGGTGGTCAGCCATGGGTCGCCAAGAAGTGAACAGCTTTCATTTTTGCGGGTAGGCTCCCGGCCCATGGAGCAACGCAGGGAGCGATCGACGTGACAACTGTCGCAGTACTCGGCGCCAACGGCGCAACCGGGAGCGAGGTCGTCACGGCCTGTAGGGCACGGGGATACGACGTCGTCGCTGCGGTCCGCCGCCCCGAGACGATCACCGAGGTGGTGCGGACGGCCAGGATCGACCTGTCCGACCACGACTCTCTCGTCGCGGCCCTTTCCGGCGCTGATGTCGTCGTGAGTTGCCTCGGCCATGGCGGGCTCAAGGACTCCGCGAAGCCGACCACGCTCTACTCCGACTCGACCCGGGCGTTGCGTGCGGCGATGCGCGAGACCGGGACCCGGCGCATCATCGTCCTGTCGTCGGCCGGGACGGTGCAGGACGACATGGCGCCCTGGTTCTACACGAAGCTGCTGCGGCGCTACCTGATCAATAACTACCTCGATGCCGCCCGGATGGAGACCATTCTCGAGGAGAGCCCGGACATCGAGTGGACGGTCGTCCGGCTCACCTATCTGGTGAAAGGGGAGAGCAAGGAACTGCGCGTGCGCGAGGGGCAGGTCGGCGGCGGCAACTTCACAATCCACGCCGTCGATGTCGGCCGGTTCATCGCCGACGAGATCCAGCAGCGCGAGTGGTTGGGGATGCACCCGGTCCTCGGGTACGAAAAGTAGCGGTCGGGCGGAGCCGACCGAGCGGTGGGCCTGCTCGCGGCTGCGCGCCGGCCGCGGGATGTCGCTGGGCGGCGCTAGGTTGACGGTCATGGCCTCGCGCGCGTGGACGATCGGAACTCCCGGCGGGTCGGCGGAGAAGCCGGCCACGTTCTTCCGCGATGCCACCGAGTTCGGCACCTGGCTCGCCGCTCACCACGACACCGAGACCGAGTTGTGGATGGAGTTGCGCAAGAAGCACGTGCCCGACCGCGGGCTCGAGTGGGCCGACGCGGTGCGCGAGGCGCTGTGCTGGGGCTGGATCGACAGCCGCGCCGAGCGCATCGATGCCGACCTCACGCGCCAGCGCTGGACACCGCGCAAGCGGGGCAGCATCTGGAGCACCGTCAACATCGCCGCCATCCACGAGTTGACCACCGCCGGTCGGATGCAGCCGAGCGGACTCGCCGCGTGGGAACACCGCCGCGAGGACCGCAGCGGCGTCTACTCCTTCGAGGGCGACGGCATCGAACTCAGCCCCGAGTTCGCCGCGCGGCTCGCCGGCGACGCCGCGGCATCCGCGTTCTGGGAGGTCGCCACGCCCTCGTACCGCCGCCAGGTCACCCACTGGGTGATGACCGCCAAACAGGAGGCGACCCGCGAGAAGCGGATGACGCAACTGCTCACCGACTGCGCCGTAGGGCAACTGATCCCGCCGCAGCGGTACGGCACCCCGCCGAAGTGGGTCGAGCGTGCGTCAGCGGCGGCCCGCGCTGCGGTCCGGTGACACCGTTCGTCCGACGCGGATGAC
Organism: Dermatophilaceae bacterium; assembly: GCA_051650465.1. Taxonomy (GTDB): domain Bacteria; phylum Actinomycetota; class Actinomycetes; order Actinomycetales; family Dermatophilaceae; genus JBOFLG01. The sequence goes on from JBOFJB010000127.1 coordinate 2,635, forward strand.
GCCCCGCGGGGGCGGTGACCGACCGGCCGAGCCGTAGGCTCCGTCGATGACCTACACCGTTCATGACCGCGAGCGGTGGGTGACCGAGGAGTCCGCGACCACGCGGGCCGACCGCGACGACTTCGCCCGCGACCGGGCCCGGCTGCTGCATTCCGCGGCACTGCGTCGGCTTGGCGCCAAGACCCAGGTCGTCGCCCCGGGCAGCGACGACTTCGTCCGCACCCGCCTCACGCACAGCCTCGAGGTGGCCCAGATCGGCCGTGAGCTGGGTGCCGCGCTCGGCTGCTCCGCCGACGTGGTCGACACCGCGTGCCTCGCCCACGATCTCGGCCACCCGCCGTTCGGGCACAACGGCGAGGCCACGCTCGACGCGCTCGCCGCCGAGATCGGCGGGTTCGAGGGCAACGCCCAGACCCTGCGCCTGCTTACCCGGCTGGAGGCCAAGCGGTCCCACGGCGACGGCCGGTCGGCCGGTCTCAACCTGACCCGCGCGTCCCTCGACGCGGCCACCAAGTACCCGTGGCGGCGAGGCGAAGCACCCTGGGCGACAACGAAGTTCGGGGTGTACGACGACGACCTCGGCGTCTTCGCCTGGCTGCGGGATGGCGCCCCAGCGCGGGGCCGCGCCTTCGAGGCCGACGTCATGGACTGGAGCGACGACGTCGCCTACTCGGTGCACGACGTCGAGGACGCCATCGCCTCTGGCTGGCTGGACCCCCGCAGCCTGCGCGACCGCGCCGACAAGAGCGCTGTTCTCGCCGTCGCGACCCGCGTGTACGACCCCGTCGCGGATGCCGATGCCCTCGCCGCCGCGCTCGACCGGCTGCTCACCTCGGGTCTGGTTCCGGCGACTCACGACGGCACCCGCGGCTCGCTTGCCGCCCTCAAGGACATGACCTCCACGCTTATCGGCCGCTTCCTCGGCGCCGTCGAGGCGGCGACCGCGGAGCGCTATGGGCCGGGCCCGCTGCGCCGCCACGCGGCATCCCTCGTCGTCCCGGCGGAGGTGCGTGCCGAGACGGTCGTGCTCAAGGCGGTGGCCGCGCACTACGTGATGCTCGCGGCCGAGCGGGCCGAGGTGTACGAGCGCCAGCGCGAGGTGGTCGCTGCGCTCGTCGCAGCCTACGAAGCAGACCCGGGCCGGCTCGACCCCGACCTGCGCCGCGACCACGAGCAGGCTCCGGATGACGCCGCCGCGCACCGGGTGGTCGTTGACCAAGTGGCCTCGCTGACCGACATCCGCGCCCTGGAACTGCACGCCCGCTGGTGCCGGGCCGCCCAGGTGACGGTGACGACCTAGACTCGCCGCACAACCAGGAGGGTCAGTGCCGGGTCGCATTCGTGCCGAGGACATCTCGGCCGTCAAGGAGCGCATGTCCATCGAGGACGTCATCCGTGACCACGTCACGCTGCGCCCTGCCGGGGTCGGGTCGCTCAAGGGTCTGTGCCCGTTTCACGACGAGAAGACACCGAGTTTCACCGTCCGATCGGCGGTCGGGAGTTATCACTGCTTCGGCTGCGGCGAGGGCGGCGACGTCATCAGCTTCGTCCAGAAGGTCGAGCACCTCACGTTCACCGAGTCGGTCGAGCGGCTCGCCCAGAAGTTGGGGATGGAGTTGCGCTACGAGGAGGGTGGCGCCCCGCGGGACGGAGTCGTTGGCCTCGGGAAACGGTCGCGCCTGGTCGAGGCACATCGGGTCGCCCAGGAGTTCTTCGCCGCGGGGCTGCTCGACACCGGCAGCCCCGAGGCGCGGCCCGGCCGTGACTTTCTCCGTGAGCGCGGGTTCGACGGTGCGGTCGCCGCGCGGTTCGGCATCGGCTGGGCTCCGCGCGGCGGGGAAGCCCTGACCCGGCATCTGCGGGAGAAGGGTTTCACCGAGGACGAGATGATCACCGGCGGGCTATCCGGTCGCGGCCGCGGCCTGTACGACCGGTTCCGGGGCCGGCTGGTCTGGCCGATCCGGGACACCACCGGCGATACCGTCGGATTCGGCGCCCGCCGGATCCTCGACGACGACCGGGTCGCGGCGAAGTACCTCAACACCAGCGAGACACCGATCTACAAGAAGTCGGCGGTGCTCTACGGCCTGGACGCCGCGAAGAAGGCCATCGCCGCTCAGCGCAATGCCGTTGTCGTGGAGGGGTATACCGACGTCATGGCCGCGCATCTCGCCGGCGTGACGACCGCCGTCGCTACCTGCGGTACCGCGTTCGGGGTCGACCACATCAAGGTGCTGCGGCGGATCCTGCGCGACGAGGCCGGTCTCGCTCCGGCCCGGGTGATCTTCACCTTCGACGGTGACGCCGCCGGGCAGCAAGCGGCGATGAAGGCGTTTGCCGAGGATGAACGCTGGGCCGCACAGTCGTTCGTCGCGGTCGCCCCGGACGGGATGGACCCCTGCGACCTGCGACTGGCCAAGGGCGACGCGGCCGTCGTCGCGCTGGTCGACGGCGCCATGCCGATGTTCGAGTTCGCCGTACGTACGACGATCCGTCGTTTCGACCTCGACCACGCCGAGGGCCGGGTGCTGGCCATGCGCGCGGTTGCCCCGATCGTCGGCTCCATCCGTGACGCCAGCCTGCGCCCGGAGTACACCCGCACCGTGTCGGGCTGGCTCGGGGTCGAGGTCGAGCAGTTGGCTACCGAGGTGCGCCGCGCCGCGCGAGTGCGACCGGCCACCCCTCGGCAAGGTGGCGCCCGCGTGGCTCCCGGGGGCGACTCTCGTCATCCGGCAACCGCGGACGATGTGCCCGAGCCGAGCGCTGCTGAGCTCGCCGCCGCGGTGCCGGCGCCGAACCTGCACGACCCCGTCGTGTCGGCTGAGCGCCAGTTGCTCCAGGCGGCGATCCAGTACCCGCGCCAGCTCGCGTCAGCGGCACTTGACGGCCTCATTCCCGAGGCGTTCACGGCGCCGGCGCACCGGGCGGTGTTCGACAGCATCCAGATCGCCACGGCGGCCGGTGCGCGGGACGCGTCCACGGCGGCGTGGGTCGCCGCGGTCGTCGACGCGGCGGCCACTCCGGTGCGTCCGCTGGTCTCCGAGCTGTCGGTGGCGCCGCTGCCCACCCGCTTCGACCCGGCGACTGGGACGCCGCCGCAGCGCTATCTCGACGCCCTCGTGGCCGGCGTCCAGGACGCTCACCTCGGGCGCCGGATCGCTGACGCCACCGCGAACGTGCGCCGAGTGCAGAACGACCCCGCGGCTGCGGCCGGCGACCTGCGCGAGCGCACACTCGCCCTACACCGGCTCGAACTCGAACGGGTGCGGCTGCGCGAAGGCGCCTCGTGAGGTGGCGGGTGCCGGGCCGGCGGGCTGTGGTCCCGGCCGAGGTGGCGGCCGTCATCCGGGAGTCGGGGGAGTGGGCCGATTCCGGCGCCGAGCGGCTGCTCGGCGCCGCCACCGACGGGGCGGGAACGACCGTGGTGGTGGGGCGGCACCGGCTCTGGGTCGTGCTTTCCGGATCGGATGACGTGCCCGCTCCAGATGGCGCGGCGCACGTCGCCGTCTCGCGGCCGTGGCACCTGGTCGATTCCGGCACCTGGAGCGGAGCCGACCTCGCGCTCCGGGTCACCTGGGTCGACGGTGCCCCGCCGGTTCGGGTCGTGTTGCCCCAGCCAGGGTCCGTGCCCGAGTTGTTCCGCGAGCGCGTGCAGAGTTCCGTGGTGTACGGCGAGGGCGTCGATCTCGGCGCGCGTCGAACCGCCCGGGTCGTCGTGCGCCGCGACCTCGCAACCGGTGCGCTGCTTTCCCAGACAGTCCTCGGCCGCGGGGTCCGCAGCACCGATCCCGGGGTGCGCGAGAACGTCGCAGCAGCGCTGGCCCGGGTCCGCGAGCAGGTCGGTCTGGAGTAGGGAACGTCCGAGGGGCGGCGGACGTCGAGAACGTCCGAGCCGCGCTCATGGCCGGTCCTGGTGTGCGGTCCCGGAAGACCGCCTGCGTCATGACGATGCGCAGTGTGGGCGGCACGTCACGTCACGGCACGCAGCGGATGGCACCGGTCACCCAGCGTCGCCGGGGAACCGACTTCCGCGGCTGTCGCCGCTGTTGCTATCGTTGCCGAGCGCTGCCGCGGCATCCCGCGTCGGCCGGTCCCCTGTAGCTCAACTGGCAGAGCATTCGGCTGTTAACCGAAGGGTTGTTGGTTCGAGTCCAACCGGGGGAGCCACCGAGGCCCGCCCGACCCAGATGGGTCGGGCGGGCCTCGTCAGTCCTCGACGGGCAACCTCATTACCGGGCAGTGCCGTGCCGGGCGTTGGGGTCCACGCCCCGGACTGTCGACCTCGGCTTCGGCGTCATCGTCTGATTCCTTCTGTCACGGCCCGGGCCGTGGACCGCATGGCGGTCGGCGCGTCGACCGCCATGACCACGTGGGTCGACGCCGGCGTGGGATTACCGCCTGCCGACGACTCTCGACCCGGATGACGTTCAGAACGGCCCGGCGGCTCCCGCAGAGCCGACGCCGCCTCCTCCGGAGAAGGGTGGGGGAGGTCGGTCGTGCGGTCGCTCGCCCGCGCCTGGTGCGGCGGCAGCCACCGCAAGCGACCCTGGCCCAGGCCCGGTGGTGTGCGCCACTGGGCCGGCGGTGCGCCCACGCCGGTTGAGCCGGCGCTCGACGCGGTTGGCGAGCAGGGTCAGCCCGTAGTTGAGCAGGATGAAGAGCACTGCGGCGAGCACGTAAGCGGGGATCACCGCGGCGTACGCCGTCCCGAGGTTGCGCGCCTCCTGGAGCAGCTCGGGATAGGTGATTGCGGTGCCGAGGGCGGTGTCCTTGAGCACTACGACGAGCTGGCCGACCAGCGCCGGGAGCATCGCGGTGAGGGCCTGCGGCAACTCGATGGAGCGCAGCGTCTGGCCGCGGGTCAGCCCGATCGACAGGCCGGCCTCGCCCTGACCTTTCGGCAACTGGTACACCCCGGAGCGCACCAACTCCGCGATGACCGACCCGTTGTAGAGCGTCAGCGCCGTGACGACCGCGTAGAAGGAGTTGAAGTCGCGGCCGAACAGGTTCTCGCGGGTGTACACCGCGAAGAGGAAGAACATCATCAGCAGCACGGGGACCGCGCGGAAGAACTCGACGACCACGCCGCACACCCAACGCACCGGTGCCACCTGCGAGAGCCGACCGACGCCGAAGACCAACCCGAACACGATGGCGAGCACGATGGAGAGTGCCGCCGCCTGCAGGGTCTTCACGATGCCGGGGATGACGTAGGCGGTCCAGGCCTCGCGCTGGACCACCCGGCCCCACATCTCGCCGTCGAGCTGGCCGGACTCCTCGAAGCGACGCAGCACCACCCAGAGCAGACCGGCGGCGGCCAGGAGCGCCAGCGCGGTGAACGCCCGGTGCCGGGCCCGGGCGCGCGGGCCCGGGGCGTCGAAGAGCACCGAGGGCGCGCTCACCGCTTCACCGCCAGGCGTCGTGACATGCTGGTGAAGAGGATGCCGACCGGGAGAGTGAGCACCACGAAGCCGAGCGCGAAGACGAGGAAGACCTGCAGGCCGGCCGTCTCGTTCTCGAAAATGACCTTCATCAGGTTCGATGCCTCCGCGACCCCGATGACCGAGGCCACCGTGGTGTTCTTCGTCAGCGCGATGAGCACCGACCCGAGTGGGGCGACCGCGCCCCGAAACGCCTGGGGCAGCACGACGTGCCGCAGCGACTGCCCGAAGGTCAGCCCGATCGAGCGGGCCGCCTCGGCCTGGCCGACCGGCACGGTGTTGACCCCCGACCGCAGCGCCTCGCAGACGAACGCCGCGTGGTAGACCGCTAGGCCCACGATGGCCCAGCGGATGCCGTTGTCAACCACGTATGTCGGTGATGTGGTCGAGGTGAGGCTGAGTTGGACGACGTAGAGCAGGCCGGCGATACAGAAGAAAAGGATGAGGGTCAGCGGGGTGTTCCGCACGATGTTGACGTAGAGCGCCCCCGTGACGCGCAGTACCCCGACCGGCGACACTCGCATCACGGCGAGCACCGTGCCGAGCGCGAGCGACCCAGCCGCCGCGAACACGGTGAGGTAGATCGTCATCCGGAACGCCGCGAGCACGTCGTACTCGCGGAGAATGTCGACCACGCGAATTCCTCTCGGTCGCGGTCAGCGGCGGGTCAGGCTCCGGCGCCGCCCGACCCGGAAGGTCGGGCGGCACCTCAGAGCGGATCAGGAGCAGGCGTCCTGGGATGGGGGGTTGCCGGTGCCTGGCGTGAAGCCTGCCGGGCCGAGGTTGTCGTCAATGGCCTTCTGCCAAGCGCCGTCCGAGATCATCGTGGCGATGGCGGCGGTGACCTTTTCGCACATGGCGGTGTCGTCCTTCTTGAGACCCACGCCGTAGCGCTCCTCGGAGAACGGCTTGCCGACCACCTTGAACTTCCCGGTGTACTCCTCCTGAGCGGCCAGACCGGCAAGGATGGTGTTGTCCGTGGTCAACGCATCGAGGCTGCCGTTGCCGAGCGCGGGCAGACACTCGGAGTAGCCCGCGAGCTCCTGGAGTTGCACACCGGGGACCTCGTCCTTCACCTTCTGTGCCGATGTCGACCCGGTCACCGAGCAGAGTTTCTTGCCGTTCAGCGACTCCTTGCCGGTGATCGAGGTGTCGTCAGCGCGCACCAGGAGGTCCTGGCCGGCGATGAAGTACGGCCCGGCGAAGCCGACCTTCTGCTTGCGTTCGTCGGTGATGGAGTAGGTGGCCACCACCAGGTCGACCTGGCCGGACTCGATCAGCGTCTCGCGTTGTGCACTCGGTGCCTGCACCCAGGTGATGTCGGCCGCGTCGGTGCCGAGTTCCTTGGCGATGTAGGTGGCGACGTCGACGTCGAGGCCGCTGTACTCCTCGCCCTTTTTGAGGCCGAGTCCTGGCTGGTCGAACTTGATCCCGATCTTCAGCCCGGCGTCCGACTCGTCGCTACCGCCAGAGCCGGTGTCACCGGCATCCGAGCCGCAGGCCGACAGGCCGAGCGCGAGCACCGCCGCAGCAGCGACCAGTCCTGTTCGTGATGTCCTCATGTGGGTGTTTCCCTCCTGGGTGACGACCGGTGGCCCGGTCAATGATGACGACCAGTAGCCCGGTCAGTGGGTGAGGATCTTGCCGAGGAAATCCTTGGCGCGATCGGTGCGCGGGTTGCCGAAGAACTCCTTGGGGGTGCCCTCCTCGACGACCTGACCGCCGTCGAGAAAGACGACGCGGTTCGCGACCTTGCGGGCGAAGCCCATCTCGTGGGTGACGACGATCATCGTCATCCCGCTACGAGCGAGTTCGACCATGACGTCGAGCACCTCGTTGATCATCTCAGGGTCGAGCGCCGACGTCGGCTCGTCGAACAGCATGACCTTGGGGTCCATCGCCAGCGACCGGGCGATGGCGACGCGCTGCTGCTGCCCGCCGGAGAGTTGCGCCGGGTACTTGGCCGCCTGGTGGGCCACCCCGACCCGCTCGAGCAACTCGGTAGCTCGCTTCTCGGCATCCGCCGTGCTCATGCCGCGGACCTTGATCGGGCCGAGCGTGACGTTCTCGAGGATCGTCTTGTGCGCGAAGAGGTTGAACTGTTGGAACACCATCCCGACATCGGCGCGCAGCGCGGCGAGCGCCTTGCCCTCGCTCGGTAACTGCTGGCCGTCGATGGTGATGGTGCCGTTCTCGAAGGTCTCGAGCCGGTTGATGGTGCGGCACAGCGTCGACTTCCCGGACCCCGACGGGCCGATGAGGATGACGACTTCCCCGGCGTCAACGCTGAGGTTGATGTCTTGCAGCACATGGAGATCGCCGAAGTGCTTGTTGACCCGGTCGAGGACCACGAGCGGTGCTGGCATAACGCCAGAACCTAGCCTCGATTGCTTGTTCCCGGTCAACCATGTGGCCACCACCCACCGGTGATCGAGACCGAAACGAGACCTCGTGCTCAGGCCCCAGGTCGTATTACTCTTCGACCTGGGGTGTCGGGCACCCGGCGCTCCGGCTCCGGCGAAGGGCTCACGCTCATGGACGACACCGCCACCACGCAGGCAACCGGGTCTCCAGAACATGTCGACAAAGGCCTCAAGGCGGGGGCTGTCGGGTTCTGGGACGGCGTCGCCATCGGCCTCGACTCCACCGCCCCCGCGTACTCCGTTGCGGCAGTGCTCGGCTCGCTGGTCGTCATCGTCGGGGTGCAGGCCCCAGCGGTCCTGCTCGTCTCGTTCGTGCCGATGTTTTTCATCGCCGGCGCGTTCTACTACATGAACCGGGCCGACCAGGATTGTGGCACGACGTTCTCGTGGGTGACCCGGGCGATGGGTCCCTGGGTCGGCTGGATGGGCGGCTGGGCGGTATTCACTACCGGTGTGCTCGTCATCGGCGCCCAGGCCGACGTCGCCGCCCGGTACGTCTACGAGTTGGTCGGTGCCGACTCGCTCGCCGAGTCGCGGGTCGCGATCGTCGCGCTGGCGGTCGCGATCGTGCTCGGGATGACGTGGATCTGCGTGCGCGGCACCGAGTTGTCGGCGCACGTGCAGCGCTATCTCGTGCTGGCTCAGGTGGGCGCACTGCTCGTGTTCGTCGTCGTGGCGGTCGGCCGGATGGTCACCGGCAACGTGTCTGATGACGCCGCCGGCTTCAGTCTCGAGTGGCTCAGCCCCGCCGGCATCCCGGCTTCGGCCCTCATCGCGGGGATGCTGCTCGGGGTGTTCATGTTCTGGGGCTGGGAGGCGGCGGTCAACCTCACCGAGGAGAGCCGCGATGCCGAGACCACCCCGGGCAAGGCCGCCGTCGTGAGCACCGTGCTGCTGCTCGTCACCTACCTCGGTAGCGCCATCGCCTTGGTCGGCACGCTCGGGCTGTCGACGCTCGAGGAGTACGACGACGACGACGCGCTGTTCGGCGTCGCCGGTGACGCGGTGCTCGGTCCGTTCGGCTGGCTGCTGTCGCTCTCGATCATCACCTCGTGCGTCGCGGCGACCCAGACGACGATCCTGCCGGCGTCGCGTACCTCGCTCTCGATGGCCGCAGCCGGCGCCTTCCCGCGCCGGTTCCGCGAGGTCGACCCCGACCACGGCACACCGGCATTCGGCACCTGGGTCATCGGCGTCGTCGCGGTGCTCTGGTACGTGGTGGGCAGCGCGATCTCCGAGAACTTCCTCTTCGACTCGCTCTCGGCGCTCGCCATCGTTGTGGCGTTCTACTACTCGCTCACCGGAATTGCCTGCGCGATCTACTGGCGCAAACACCTCCGGCGGTCGGTGCGGGCATTCCTGATGATCGGCGTCGCGCCCGTGGTCGGCTCGGTCGTGCTGCTGGTGATGCTCGTTGCCGCGGTGCGCGAGCAGGCCAACCCGGACAACTCCTATACCGGCCAGTCGGTGCTCGGGGTCGGCACGCCGCTCGCCATGGCCATCGGCATCTTCGTGCTGGGCCTGGTGCTCATGGTCGTGGCCCGGTTCACCGACGCCGACCGGTACTTCTCGCGCAAGGGTGGTGAGGAGGTGGCACCGGAAGTCGCCACCGCCGCCCTCGGACCGACGGCGCCCGGCGCATGACCGCCCCGGCTGTCATCCGGGACGCGCTCGCGGATGCCGTACCCGACGTCTTCTGGACCGACCGACCCGAGCGTCCCGCCGCCCGCGCACCCCTGACCGGCGTCGCCCCACGGACCGACCTGGTGGTCGTCGGTGGCGGGTTCACCGGGTTGTGGGCTGCCGTGCAGGCCAAGGAGCGCGACCCGTCGCGCGACGTCGTACTCGTGGAGCGAGGCCGTCTCGGGGTCGCCGCATCCGGCCGCAACGGCGGGTTCGTCGCGCCGTCGCTCACCCACGGGTTGGCTCAGGGAGTGGCCTGCTGGCCGGCTGAGGTGGCCACACTCGAGCGACTCGGCGCGGAGAACATGGTTGGGCTCGCGGCAACGCTCGAGCGATACGGCATCGACGCCGACTTCCACGTACCGGGCGAGATCACCTACTCACTCACCGAGCATCAGGACGACGCGGTGCGTGCGGGGTACGAGCTGCACCGCGAGCACGGCGTCGACGCGACCTGGCTCGATGCGGATGCCGCTCGCGAGCGGGTGCGATCGCTGCGGTATCGCGCGGGCTGGGTGGACCCCACGGTGGGGCTGGTCGACCCAGCCCGCCTGGTGTGGGGCCTGGCCGACGCGGCCGAGCGGCTCGGCGTCCGGCTGCACGAGGACACCACGGTGACCGGTTTCGACGAGGAGCCGGGCGGCATCCGGGTACGCACCGAGTGGGGGAGTGTGCACGCCGACCGGGTCGTGCTCGGCACCGGTGCGTTCCGCGGGCTGCTGAAGCGGCTGGCGTGGTACACCCTTCCGGTCTACGACCACGTGCTGATGAGCGAGCCGCTCACGGCATCCCAGCTGGATGACGTCGGGTGGCGCGGGCGGGAGGGCCTCACTGACGGCGGCAACCAGTTCCACTACTACCGGCGCACGCTCGACGACCGGGTGCTGTTCGGCGGGTACGACGCCAACTACCACTTCCCGGGGCGCATCGACCCGCGGCACGAGCAGTCCGAGTCGCACGACCTGCTGGCGCGGCACTTCCTCGAGATCTTCCCGCAGCTGGAGGGCGTGCGGTTCACCCATCGGTGGGCGGGCGTCATCGACACGACGTCGCGGTTCACGCCGGTGTTCGGCACCGCGCTGGGCGGGCGGCTCGCCTACGCCGTGGGGTACACCGGGCTCGGGGTGGCGTCGACCCGGTTCGGGGCGCAGGTGGCGCTCGACCTCGTCGACGGCCTCGACACCGAGCTGACCCGGCTCGGGATGGTGCGGCGCAAGCCGATGCCGTTCCCGCCCGAGCCGGTGCGCTGGGCGGCGGTGCGGGCCACCCGGGCCAGCCTGGCACGTGAGGACCAAACAGGGCGGCGCAACCTCTGGCTTCGTGGGCTGGACGCGGCCGGTATCGGTTTCGACAGTTGAGCCCGGCGCGGTCGAGCCGAGCCCACGCCATCGTTGGTTGAGGAGTGTCGCCGGGCCTTGTGGATGTACCGGGCGGTAAAGTCCGCGCGGAGCCCACGTCGGCCGTCGCGCACCGTGCCTTACGTAGTTCTCGCCGTGCTGGACCGTTCGATACCGAGGAGCCGCCATGACCCGCTACGACGCCCAGACCACCACGCTAGGGACGCTGCTGGAGGACCCCGACGTGGTCGCCATCATCGACCAGCACGCCCCTGGGATGCGGAGCAACCCGCTGCTCGGCAGTGTCCTCTCGATGCCGGCCGCTCAGGCGATGGGGATGGCTGGTGCCGTCATCGGCGCCGACAAGGCCAATGCCATCAAGGCCGACGTCGAGGCTCTCGAACCTCGTACGGACTAGCCGCCGCTCCGTGAACGACCTGCCGCTACCACGGACAACTGGCCTGGGCCGCGGGGGTTGGGGGACGATGTCACGTTGCCATGGCATTGAATCTGGGAACGTGCGGTGGGGCGTGTCGGGCTTGAACCGACGACCGGCGGATTATGAGTCCGCTGCTCTGACCGACTGAGCTAACGCCCCGCGTCATCCGGGTCTCGCGCCACCGTTGCGGCTCGGGACGGCGGCCTTGTTGCCCTACCCGGTTGCGGCAGTGGGCGGCCCGGTCCGGCTGACGTCGGGGAGCCTACCCGCAGAGCCGCCATGGTGGATGACGGCCCGCCGGTCGGGCAGGACGTTCGCTCGGCAGGTCGGGCGCTCACGGGTGGTCAACTGGGTCGGCGGCGTTCCTCGTTCCAGAGAAACTCGCGCAGCGACAGCCCACTGGCACGGATCGTCGCGGCCCTGGCCCGCCCGACGTAGCGGTAGTGCCACGGCTCGTACTGATAGCAGACCTGTGCCTCCCGGCCCTTCGGGTAGGACAGGATGAAGCCGTACCTCCAGGCGTTGACGGCCATCCACTTGCCGGCCCGGGTGGCGCCCCAGTCGTCAAGTTCCCAGGCTGGCGGACCTCCCTCGGAGCGGAAGTCGAGCGTGGTGCCAAGTTGGTGCTCGCTGTGCCCCGGTCGGGCCGAGCCGAGTTGGGCACGGTTCTCACCGCGCCGCGCGGTGCCCTGACGGAACAGGCCGACCTGGGCGGTGTGGCTGCGGTAGCCGGACTGTACGGCGAGTGGTGCGCCGGCTGCGCGGGCGGCTGCGGCCATCGCGGTGAGGTCGGGGATGACGGCGGCGCGTACCGACCGTCCACTGTTGAGGCCGGCCAGGCGGGTCGCCCGCAGGTCCCCGGGGGTATACGTGGCATCGAGTCGATAGGTCCAGTCGAGCAGCGAGCGGTCCCAGTCGGCGGCAGACCGATGCCGGGTCAGCGCGTCGGCCACGGCGCACGCGGGCATCGGCGGTGACGTGTCGGATTCCGCGCGCTGCAGCCAGGTCCCGGTGTCGGGCCGCCACAGCACGTGGTCGGCGCGAACATCGCCGAGGTAGTGGCCGGTCTGCGGCAGGTCGCCCGGCTGCCCCCAGATGACGGCCGGTGCTCCGCGGACGAACCAGGTGCTGGTGCTGGGCCGGTAGGTCGCGAACTCGGCCGGGCCGTTGCCGTCGTAGTCGGCCGGGACGGGGATGTCTCCGGGTCGGCCCCATCTCGTCGCGGCCTTGCTCCGCTGGGCGTGCCAGGTTCCGGTGGTGGGTCGGTAGGTGGCGATGTCGGTGCGGGCGTCGCCGGTGTAGTCGGCTGGGACGGGGATGTCGCCGGGTTGGCCCCAGGTGACCGGTGGTGCTCCGCGGATTAACCAGGTTCCGGTGGTGGGTCGGTAGGTGGCGATGTCGGTGCGGCCGTCGCCGGTGTAGTCGGCGGGGACGGGGATGTCGCCGGGTTGGCCCCAGGTCGCTGCGACGACCGACGGTGCGACGTCGCCGGTGGTGGGTCGGCCCGTCGAACCGTCGTCATGCGGACGAGCGGACGAACCGGACGCCGGCAACGCGAAGGCTGCGGCGGCCATCACGGTGAACACCGCCTGGCGTGTCGACCTCGGGATCATTGACGAGAGTTCCTGTCGAGTAGTGACTGAATCCGGCCTTCAGCCCAGCCGTGTGGATCAGTCTGCATCCATTGCTACCGAACGGCTGCCCAGCGGCATCCGCTCACCTCGACACGGTGCTGACGATGGTGCTGGTACCAGTCCTTCCGGTGGTGCATGATGGGCGGCACAACAGCACCGCGAGGTGCTTGCACAGCGCGCGACCGGCATCCTGCCCTGGGCCTTCGGCTTTTCGAGGCCCGCCTACGGTAGACCACCTGGCTTGTATCACGTGCGACGGCGTTGGGGAAGACGTCCCACGCACGTGAAGGAGACTCGAATGTCTGCTGCGATGCCGCGTACCTCGACGCGGGGAGTGGTCTTCATCCACTCGACCCCAAGGGCACTATGCCCGCATATCGTGTGGGCTCTCGAAGGCGTGCTCGGCGTTCGGGTCGCTGTCGAGTGGACCGACCAGCCCGCCGCTTCGGGGATGGTGCGTGCCGAGGTCAGTTGGGTCGGTGAGCCCGGCGCAGGCGCTCGCCTGGCGTCGTCGCTGCGCGGCTGGGACCACGTGCGTTACGAGGTGACTGAGGAGCCGAGCCGCGGTTGCGACGGTTCGCGGTGGTCGCACACCCCACGGCTAGGCATCCATCACAGTTGGACCTCGGCGAGCGGCGATGCGGTCGTCAACGAAGACCGGCTTCGCGAGGTGGTGCTGCTCTGCCAAGGCAGTCCGCACGCGATGAGCGAGATGCTCGAGGAACTGCTCGGGGTGGAGTGGGACGAGGAACTCGAGCCGTTCCGCCACGCCGGGGATGGCGCGCCGGTGAGATGGCTGCACAAGGTCGGATGACGCCCCACCCCGGCGCGTCCGCCCTGCGTGTCAGGGCCACTGATCACGGAGGTGGGAGCACCGCCGTGACCGGAGTCGGAGCGGCCCTCCCTGACCGAAGCACGGCGATCGACGCCGCCGGTTGCCGGCGCTGAACTTAGACGCTGGTAATGACGAGTGCCACGTTGTGGCCACCGAACCCGAAGGAGTTGTTCAGCGCGGCGAGGTCGCCGTCAGGCAGCGTGCGATGCTCCCCGCGAACGACGTCGAGGTCGATCGCCGGGTCAAAGTCGTCGATGTTGATCGCGGCCGGCGCGACGCGGTGGTGCACCGCAAGCACCGTGAGCAGGCCTTCGAGTGCGCCGGCCGCGCCGAGCAGATGGCCGGTCATCGACTTGGTCGCGCTCACACACATGCTATTGGCGGCGGTACCGAATGCACGTCGGATGGCGTTCGCCTCCGCGGTGTCGCCGACCGGGGTCGACGTGGCGTGAGCGTTGATATGCACGATGTCGGATGCCGTCAGGCCGGCTCGGTCGACCGCCTCGCGCATCGCCCGGCTTGCACCGGCACCTTCCGGCTCAGGAGCGGTGATGTGGTGTGCGTCAGCGGACATCCCGATCGAGGCGAGTTCGGCGTAGATGCGGGCGCCGCGGGCTCGGGCGTGGTCATAGTCCTCGAGCACCATCACCGCGGCGCCCTCGCCCATGACGAAACCGTCGCGGCCGGTGTCGTAGGGCCGGCTCGCCCCGGCTGGGTCATCGTTGCGGGTCGAGAGCGCCTGCATCTGGGTGAACCCGGCGAACGGCAGCGGGTGGATGGCCGCCTCGGTGCCGCCAGCGACGACGATGTCGGCTCGTCCTGCTCGGATCATCTCCCAGCCATAGCCCATCGACTCGGCTCCGGATGCGCACGCCGAGACGGTGGTGTGCGCACCGGCCCGCGCACCGAGCCGGAGCGACACGTTGCCGCTGGAGGTGTTCGGCATCAACATCGGTACCGCGAGCGGAAACACCCGGCGCACGCCCTTCTCCCGCAGGATGTCCCACTGGTCGAGCAGAGTCCAGACGCCGCCGATCCCGGTGCCGATCGCCACGGCGAGACGCTCGGGATCGACCTCGGGAGAGCCGGCATCGGCCATTGCGGCATCCGCGGCGATCGCGGCGTACTGGGCGCTGGGGTCCATCCGGCGCACCTCTACCTTGCTGAGCACTTCACTCGGGTGCTGCGCGATCGTGCAGGCGAAATGCACCGGCAGTTCGTGGCGTTCGAGCCACTCCGAGGGCAACGGCTTGGCTCCGGACCGTCCGTCGAGGATGCCTTCCCACGTCTCGGCGATGGTGCCGCCGAGCGGTGTGGTGGCCCCAAGACCGGTGACGACAACGCGGCGCTTGCTCATGGTGGTACTGCTCCTTGCTCGGGTGCGCTTCCCGACATCCTGCCCCGCCGCCCCGCCTCAGGCCGGCCGATACCTCGCGCGACATCGCGGGGTGAGCCGCGGATGCCGCAGGCCGCGGTTGCCGGAGGCGGAGCGGCAGCAGGTCAGGACTGGTTGGACTGGATGAAGCCCACGGCGTCGCCGACGGTCGAGAGGTTCTTGACCTCGTCGTCGGGGATCCGCACGCCGAACTTCTCCTCGGCGTTGACCACGATGGTCATCATCGACAGCGAGTCGATGTCGAGGTCATCGGTGAAGGACTTGCCCGGCTGGACGTCGGCCGGGTCGAGCCCGGTCTCCTCGTTAACGATCTCGGCGAGGCCCGTGAGGATCTCCTGCTCGCTTTGTGCCATGAATGGTGCTCCTTCTGTGGTCGTTACTGCAGGGTGGGACTGACGGAGTGGGGACGGGGTCGTGACACAGGTCCAGGATGACGGTGGGTCAGGGGATGACGACCACCTGGGCGGCGTACGACAACCCGGCGCCGAAGCCGATCTGCAGCGCCAGCCCACCGTGTGGCACCTGGTCGTCGCGGAGCAGTTGGTCCATGGCCAGTGGCACCGATGCGGCAGAGGTGTTCCCGGCGTGGATGATGTCACGAGCGATGACGACGTCGGCAGGGAGGTTCAACTGCTTGGCCATCGCATCGATGATGCGCACGTTGGCTTGGTGCGGGACGAACGCGTCGAGTT
>JBOFJB010000128.1:0-7668 GCA_051650465.1 Dermatophilaceae bacterium
GCGACGATGTCGTCGAGGAAGTCGTCGACCTCTCGCTCGTCGTACCCACGACGGAACTGGGTCTGGGTGAACGTCTTGTTGAGGACGTCCTCGGGCGTGAGAGCCATCTGCAACTCCTGGGTGGCCGGCAACGGGTCACATCCGGACACGTGCCCTGCCGGGGGCGGCAGGTCGTTCGTGGCTCCGGTTAGCGGTCAGCGTACGCGATGCCGTGTCAGACGTGACACATGATGCGTCACGCCGGACAGAACGGACGAACGTGTGTCCGAACGGACGTCCGCGGGTCGGAACGAACGAACGAACGCTGTCCGAACGGGCGACCGTGGGACACCTACCATCGCTGGCGACAACGAACTCAGAGCAAGCCGTAAAGCAGAGCCACGCCGAGGAACAGCACCATGAAGGACAAGTCGACCGAGACCGCGCCGAGCCGCAGTGGCGGGATGACGCGACGCAGGGCCCGCAGTGGTGGTTCAGTCAGCGTGTACACCGGCTCGGCAACGACGAGCACGGCCCCACGAGGACGCCACTCCCTGGCGAGGATGCGTATCCAGTCGAAGACCACCCGGCCGACGAGGACCACAAGGTAGAGAAAGACGAGGAAGCGCAGCACCGCGAGCACGTCATTCATGTGGCAAGTCTCGCGGACGGGCGCATGGTCTGACGGAGCGGGGGCTTTCAGCTCTGGTTGAACACCGTTCGCCCGCGCACCGGCGGGCTGTCGTCAGCGTTCACCTCGACGGTCTCCGGGCTGAGGAGAAACACCTTGGCGGTGACCCTCTCGATCGAGCCGCGGAGGCCGAACACCAGACCAGCAGCAAAGTCGACGAGCCGCTTCGCATCGGCATCGCTCATGTCGGTGAGATTGACGATGACCGGGATGCCGTCGCGGAAGTTCTCGCCAATCGTCTTGGCCTCGTTGTAAGTCCGCGGGTGAATGGTCGTGATCCGCGAAATGCCGCCACTGTCGGGAGGGCGAACCACGGAGGTCACCGCCTGCCGGGGGCGCAGCGGTGTCACCTCGGCGCGGTGCTCGTCAGCGTCGACGACATCGTCAGCACCGGGGTAGCCGTCGTCGTACTCGTCGTACTCGTCGTAGCGCCCCTGATCCTCGGCGAGCCCCAGGTACACCATCGTCTTGCGCAATGCGCCAGCCATGACATGCTCCTCGGTCGTCGGCCGCGCCATTCGGCGCCGTCGGTCGTGAAAGAAGTTACCGCTGTGACGGGCGTGAACCGAGGATTGCGGACCCGACACGCAGGTGTGTCGCCCCTTCCGCGATGGCGTACTCGAGGTCACCGCTCATGCCGGCCGACATCCACTCCGCATCCGGATGGTCCTCCCGGACGGTATCGGCGACCGCTCTCAGACGACCGAACGCGGAACGGGGGTCCTCCCCGAGGGGTGCTACCGCCATGACCCCACGAAGCCGCAGGCTCGCGCAGCCGGCAACCAGATCGGCGAGTTCCCGGGCGCCCTCCGGGGCGACTCCGCCCCGGCCGGGGTCGGCATCCAGCCTCACCTGCACGGTGACGTCGAGAACTCGCCCGACCTGGGCTGCGGCGCTGTCGAGCGCACGGGCGAGCCGTGCCCGGTCGACGGATTGCACGACATCGACCAGGCGCGCGGCAGCGGTCGCCTTGTTCGTTTGGAGTTGGCCGACGAAATGAACAGTCAGGTGCGGGCGAGCGGCCACGACGGGGATCTTCTCGCCGACTTCTTGGGCACGGTTCTCGCCGATATCGGTAACCCCGAGCGACGCGAGCACCTCGACGTCCGAAGCCGGGAAGTACTTCGTGACCACGACGAGGACGACATCGTCGACGCGTTCGGCCCGCCGCATCGCGGTATCGACCCGCTCGTGAACTGCGCCCAGCGCCGTCGCGAGCGCGTCCCGGCGAACCGTCACCTGGACACCATCCGCCCGAGGAGTCCAGCCTCGGGACTCGCTGTGATGCCGCTGCGACCGCCGAGGTGACAGCGGCCGGAGTTCACGAGACCACCGTCGCGACCACGCCGGCAAACCGGCCGGTTCTACCGTCCCGCCGGAAGGAGAACAGGTCGGAGGACTCACGAGTACATCCAGGTACCCAACGGGTCGGGATGCCGGCACTGCTCAACTGGTCGACGACCGCGGCACCGACGTCGACAGCCGGCGTGCCCGTCCACGACACCGTCGCCGCAACAGGCTGGACGTCGGCGACCATCGAGCGCATCCGCTCGGGAACTTCGTAGCATCGGCCACACACCGACGGGCCCACTACCGCGTCGATCGTGGTGGCACCGAGGTCGCGCATGGCTGCCACCGCATGGGGCACCACCTC
Organism: Dermatophilaceae bacterium; assembly: GCA_051650465.1. GTDB lineage: Bacteria > Actinomycetota > Actinomycetes > Actinomycetales > Dermatophilaceae > JBOFLG01. Next base: position 2,325 of record JBOFJB010000128.1, read on the forward strand.
AGCGAGCACACCGGGACGACCGGCATGCACCGCCGCCACCACACCCTCGGCGCTTGCGAGGAGTACCGGAACGCAGTCAGCGACGAGCACGGCAAGAGCGAGGCTCGGCGTGATGGTGACCAGTGCGTCACACCGCGGCGCAACGGACGGCATCGACTCCACCACCGCGACCTCCCCGCCATGACATTGCTCCATATAGACGACGTCGTGATCAAGTGCGGCCGCAAGTCGCTGTCGGTTCACCGTGACGGCGGCTAGGTCATCCCCGACGTGGGCGCCCAGGTTCAGGCTGGCATAGCGCCCGCGACTCGCCCCGCCTGACCGCGTGGTGAACGCGCGGACAGCAACCGAGGAGGTCTCGTGCCAGCCGAGCATCAGCGGGGTCGCCAGGTGCTACTTGAGGAAGTCGGGAACGTCGAGATCGTCGCCGTCCTCGAAGGTCACGGTGCGTGGAGGCGCGGTATGAGCCGGCTGAACCACCGGCTCCTCGCGCTCCGTCCGCACCGGGGCCTCCTCTGGATTCGTCGACAGCGGGCTCGGTCGCGCCGGCGCGACAGGAGCCGCCGCAGCAGGCGCGGCAGCGGGAGCGACCGGGACGTGGTGACCGTTCGACGGCATCTCCGCCGGAGCCGGAGTCGGCGCCGGGCGCGACGCGGTGCTGGTGGGTGGCGCGCTCGAGCGGCCCTGGATCGTGCCGAGTGCACGGTCATCGGCACGGCGCACCGGCGCGCCGCCGTCGAACCCGGCCGCGATCACCGTGACCCGAACCTCATCACCGAGCGCGTCGTCGATGACCGCGCCGAAGATGATGTTGGCCTCGGGATGAGCCGCCTCCTGAACTAGACGCGCGGCCTCGTTGATCTCGAAGAGACCAAGATCGCTACCACCCTGGATAGAGAGCAATACTCCATGCGCGCCATCAATGCTCGCTTCGAGCAGCGGGCTGGAGATGGCGAGTTCGGCAGCCTGGACCGAGCGATCCTCGCCGCGTGCCGAACCGATACCCATCAGCGCCGAGCCAGCGCCCTGCATGACCGATTTGACGTCGGCGAAGTCGAGGTTGATCAGCCCAGGGGTGGTGATGAGGTCGGTGATGCCCTGCACACCGGAAAGCAGCACCTGGTCGGCGGAACGGAACGCGTCGAGCATCGACACACCACGGTCGCTGATGGACAACAGCCGATCGTTCGGGATGACGATCAGGGTGTCGACCTCGTCACGTAGGCCGGCGATACCCGACTCGGCCTGGTTCGCCCGACGGCGGCCCTCGAACGTGAACGGACGGGTGACGACGCCGATGGTCAGCGCGCCGAGGGCCTTGGCGATCCGGGCGACGACGGGCGCACCGCCCGTACCGGTGCCGCCGCCTTCACCCGCGGTGACGAAGACCATGTCGGCGCCCTTGAGCACCTCCTCGATCTCCTCGGCGTGGTCCTCGGCCGCCTTCTTCCCGACCTCGGGGTCGGCGCCGGCGCCGAGCCCCCGGGTGAGCTCGCGCCCGACATCGAGCTTGACGTCGGCGTCGCTCATCAGCAGCGCCTGAGCATCGGTGTTGATCGCGATGAACTCGACGCCCTTCAAGCCGACCTCGATCATCCGGTTGATGGCGTTGACCCCGCCGCCGCCGATGCCGACGACCTTGATCACGGCCAGGTAGTTCTGAGGTGCTGCCACGGCTTGGGCCTTCCACTGGAGTCACATTGTCGCGGTCGGCCCAGGGAACCCTGGACTACCGACGCGCGGGACTTGATCTACATCCGGATCGATGACACGACGCTAGGTCGGCCAGCGGAGGCGATCAATTCAGACCGTGGCGTGTCGCGACATCATCCAGAGAAAAGCCGATGCTCACCCCACTCGCGACCCACTCTTCACTCGCGACCCGTCCGCTCACACGTCTCATCGGGTCACCGCGTGACCGGCGTGTCCGGAGCGCTGACGTCGATCATCGCCGACCTCCCGGGCAGCAGAGCGCGCAGGACCGCCACCTTACGGGCCGACTCTTGGCCCCCTCCCCAGACCACCGTGCGGGCCCCGAGCCGGAACGTCACCAGGTCGGCGCTGCTGACCGTGACGGCCGTGACCTGTCGAGCGAGGTCTGCCGGAAGCGTGGTGAGAAGGGTCAGCGCGGCCTGGAGAGCGGCCGGCGTCATCCCCGCCTCGGCCGCGGCGCTGACCGTCGGTACGCCGGGAGGTGCGGCGGTCACCGTGCCGAACGCCACGCCTTCGACGTCGACGACCTCCAACTGTCCGCGGGGGTTGCGCACCACGATTGCCGGCTCCCGGTGGACCACCTCCACGACGACCGCTCCCGGCCACGACCGGTGCACCGAGACCTCGGCCACCGTGATGTCGCCACGGACCCGCTCGGCGACCACGTCAGTGTCGACCATGACCAACGGCGTGCCACGGACGACCCCAGCCCGGTCGACGACGGACCGAGCGGCGGCCTTCGACGCGCCGGTGACCCGGACTTCGTCGACAGCGAGCAGCGTGCTCCAGCCGACGAGCCAGACCAGCCCACCGACAACCGACGCCGCCGTTGCCACGCCAAGCACGCGCCACCACGGATGCCGCCGACGGGACGCCGCGCGCCGAGCGAACCGCGCACGGGAGGACGCCAGCCCGCGTTCCACGGCATGGTGCGAGGTAGCTGCCCTCACCCCCGTACCTCGGCGGCTCGTCCGGTCAGCGCATGGAGCACTCGCGGCCCCAACCGGGTGACGTCACCAGCGCCCACGGTGAGCACGAGGTCACCCGGTCCGGCGGCGCCGACAACCGCGGCGACCGCAGCGTCGGGTTCGAGCCCCACCTGGACCCACCGGTCGCCGGGGAGCCCGGCCAATGGCTCGCCCACCAGGGCAGGGCCGACGCCGGGTACCGGGGCTTCCCGGGCTCCGTACACGTCGAGGACCACCACATGGTCAGCAGGAGCCAACGCCGCAGCGAACTCGGCCGCGAAGTCGCGCGTTCGAGAGTAGAGGTGCGGCTGGAACACCACCCGGAGTCGGCCGCTGCCGGCCCGCCGGACCAGGTCAGCCGCGGTCGCCACCAGAGCGGCGACCTTGGGAGGGTTGTGCGCGTAGTCGTCGACAACCGTGACACCATCCGCGACGCCACGAACCTCGAAGCGGCGCGCCGCTCCGGCGAACCCGGCCAGACTGCCCAGCACGGCATCGACGTCGACGCCCAGCCCGACCGACGCCGCCAGGAGGGCGCCAGCGGCATCGGCGACGTTGTGGTCCCCCGGAACCGCCAGTTCGAGGTGATGCTCGACCCCGCCGAGGGTGAACCTGCTGCGGGTGCCCAGGCCACGAGGCTCGCTCGACCGCACGACAAGGTCAGCGTCATCCGCTGTGCCGAACGTGACGACCCGCGCCCCTCGCTCGCGAACCGCAGCAGCGAGCACCCGCGCGCCGGAGTCGTCCGCCGAGGTGATCAGCACGCCGCCGGGCGAGATGGTCCGGGCGAAGTCGTCGTACGCCTGGGCCACCCGCTCGGCGGTGCCATAGAAGTCGAGATGGTCAGGCTGCACGTTGGTGACCACGGCAACCTCCGGCCGGTAGGTGAGGAAACTGCCGTCGCTCTCGTCCGCCTCGAGAACGAACGAACTGCCCTGTCCGAGAGCGGCGTTGCCACCCAGCCCGGGGATGTCGGCACCGCAGGCGAAGGACGGCCGCGCCCCCGCCCCGACCAGCGCGGTGGTGAGCATCGCGGTCGTGGTTGTCTTGCCGTTGGCGCCCGCAACGGCAACCGTCGTATACCCGTGGGTTAGGGCTGCGAGGGCCTGCGCCCGGTGCAATACCCGCCGCCCAGCGGCACGAGCCGCGACCAACTCGGGGTTGTCGTCGCGCACCGCGGACGACACCACGACGGTCTCGGCATCAGCACAATGCGCCGGGTCGTGCCCCACCGCGACCCGAGCACCCGCGGACCGCAACACGTCGAGCACTGGCGAGGCCACGGCATCCGAGCCGGACACCGGTACACCGTGGGCGAGGAACAGCCGCGCCACCGCGGACATCCCGGCGCCGCCGATGGCGATGAAATGGACCGCTCCCAGGTCCCGCCACGACGGCACCGCGGCAGCGAAGTCGTAGCGCATCGCGGATGGTGGGACGCTCACGACCCGGCCACCGCGTGCAGCACGAGATCGGCGAGCCGCTCGTCGCCGTCGCGATGACCCGTCGTGGCCGCGGCCTCGCCCATGACACCGAGCCGGTCATGGTCGAGCACGATCGGGATGACGGTGTCGACGACCCACCCCTGGTCGACCGTCTCGTCGTCGACGAGCAGACCACCACCAGCAGCGACCACTCCCCGCGCGTTGAGCCGTTGCTCCCCGTTACCGACCGGGAGCGGGACGTAACACGCCGGAAGCCCCACCGCCGCGAGTTCGCAGACCGTACCCGCACCGGCGCGCACCACAGCCAGGTCCGCCGCCGCGTACGCCAGGTCCATCCGATCGCAGTAGTCGACGACGACGTAGGGCACACCATCAACCGACCCGGGATCGACCACCTTTCCGGCGCCGGAGACATGCAGCACCTGCACCCCGGCCCCGGACAACGCCGGCGCAGCGGCCTCGAAGGCGTGGTTGAGCCGACGCGCGCCCAGTGAGCCCCCGAACACCAGGATTGTCGGAGCGTCGCCGAGGCCGAACCGACGGCGCGCCTCAGCACGCATCGCGGACCGGTCGAGCCGGGCGATCTCGCGGCGCAGTGGCATCCCGGTCACCACGGCGTGCGGTAGTCGCGTCCCGGGGAACGTCACGCCGACCGCAGCCGCCCCGCGCGCACCGAGCCGGTTGGCCAGGCCCGGACGGGCGTTCTGCTCATGGACCACGACCGGAATGCCACGTCGCCGTGCGGCGAGGTACGCCGGCGTGGCGACGTAGCCGCCGAAGCCGACCACGACCTCGGCGGCGGTGCGCTCCAGCGCGGCGCCCGCGGCGGCAACCGCCGAGCGGAGCGCGCCCGGGAGCCGAAGCGCCTCGGCCGATGGCCGCCTCGGGAACGGCACCTTCGGGACCTCGTGCAACGCCAGCCCGCGCTCCGGCACCAAGCGTGCCTCGAGCCCGCTGGCGGTACCGAGCGCCGCGACTTCCACCGTCGGGTCCCGCCGCCGCAGGCACTCCGCGAGGGCCAGCAACGGTGCGACGTGCCCGGCGGTACCCCCGCCGGCGAGTAAGACCGACCGCGGCCCGGCGCCGCTCATCTCCGGCGCCCCGTCCGGGACCGAACTGTCGCGGGAAGGACCGCGAGACTGCGGCGCAGCGCCGACGACCGTGCCGACAATGCCTGAGCGCAGCCTGGTTCGCGACGAGCGAAGGAGAGCAGGATGC
>JBOFJB010000129.1:0-1555 GCA_051650465.1 Dermatophilaceae bacterium
CAGGTATCGCCACCGTACGTGGGTCGCTCGACGACGTGCTCGGCCGGTTCGTCGCGGCGACCGCGGATCTCGCCGACGACGATCTTGTGGTGCGGCTCACCGGCGACAACCCGGTCACCGACGCCGGCCTGGTCGACGACCTGGTCGCCGCCACGGCTGCGGCCGGGCATGAGTACGGGCGGGTCGATGTCGAGCGGGTGCCGGAAGGTCTGGGCGCCGAGGTGTTCCCGGTCGCCCGCCTGCGTGAGGCCAACGCACAGGCCACCGATGCTTATGACCGCGAACACGTCACGCCGTGGCTGCGCCGCACGCTCGGAGAGCACCTGTTCGTCCCGGGCGGGTGCCCGGACGACATCCATGCCTACCGCGCCACCGTCGACGGCCTGCACGACTACGTCCGGGTGTCGCGGCTCTTTGACCGGCACCCCGACCCCGTGGCGGCCTCATGGCGCGAGTTGATGGCCGACCTGGTCTCCACGGTCGACGCGACCGGGCCGCAGGCGCCTCGCCGCGAAAGCTCACTTCGCGGAACCTCAGGGGTGCTGCTCGACACCCGCTCGCTCGGTGCGGTCCGGGGTGGCTCGGCCGCCGACCGCGACGCGGCCCGCCGCGAACTGCTCACCTTCGCGCTCGACCACGGCGTCTCCCACCTCGTCGTCGGCGCCGACCAGGCCGCGGGCCTGCGGGCCCTGGTCGAGCCGGCCATGGTGCGGCGGTTCGCCACGACGCTGCTGCTCGACCCGCGGCTGCCCACGACCCCGACCCCCACCGACGACGCGGCCGTGGGCCGGGCGCTCGAGCGCGCACTGGCCGGCCTGGGCACCCGCTCGGCGTGGTCGGTGCTCGTCGACGCCGCGGTGGCGTACCGCTGCCTGCCGGCGTTGCGCACGGCCGTGGCCGAGGGGGTGCTCGGGCGAGTCGGGGTGCGGGTCACCACCACTGCTGACCTCGCTCGGGTGCGTGACCTCGCGGGGGTCGACCACGTGCTGGTCGAGGCCGGCGCCAACTCGTACGTGCTCGACCAGGCGGTACGGATGACGACCCGCGCCCCAGTGGTGCTCACCGTGGCCGGACCTGCCGACCGGCTAGCCGGCGCCTGGCGCCGCCGGGAGGTCTCCTCGCTGCTCCTCGCCGCGTCGTCGGTGGACGGGATGAGCGCCGCGCTCACCGCGCTCGCGGAGCGCGGGTCAGCCGACTAGAGACCGCGGCAGCGAGTAGTGCGGGACCAGATCGTCCTGCTGGACGTGGGTACCGGCGCTCCCAATGAACCGTGCGGGAAGGTGCACGCTTCAGCGTGGGTGTGGCACGACAGCCAGGATCAATTCAACGCCGTGAGCACGACGAGGAACTCTCCGTCCGATCAGTTGGAGCCCGGGGCCACCGGAACGGCCACACGGGCGGCGACCTGCTCCCGAACAGCCGGGCCACGACGGCTACGCCGCTTTCCTCGCCGAGGCGTACCTCGGTCTGCACGAGGGTGGCCGGCGGCTCGGCGTCCAGCCCACGGGCGCGCCGGGGGCGCTGTACCCGCCCAAGGTCGAGGGCGGCCCGGAGT
>JBOFJB010000130.1:0-1882 GCA_051650465.1 Dermatophilaceae bacterium
CAGCGCGGCCGCGCGCTGGCTGGCCGACATGAACTCCACACCGAACCCAGCCGCCTCATCCAACGCACCGGCGACCGCGGCGATGGACTCCAACACAACCGGCTGCCGCAGCACCACACACCCCCCCGTATCGACACGACCCCAGCACCGCGAGACCCGGGCTGAGACCCGAACCACTACTTCAATCGTATGTATGTTCGAAACGATGGCAAGGGTGGTAAGCGGACCTGTGGACAACCACCACGACGATGCGCGCGCCGTCGCGGCATCACCGCCTCTCCTCGGGGCGGCGCAGGTCGCGCACGCTGTTGACGCCAGAGGTCACCAGATAGGAGGCTGGATCGTCACCGATTCCGAAGCACCTACCCAGATGGGCGACCCCGAGATGGGAGGCATGCGTAGAGAGCCCGGCGAGGATGTTGCCGTACTTCCACCAGGAGAAGCGTGCCGACGATCACTGATGACGAGTTCGACGAACTTCTCACCGGCTTCACTCTCACGAGTCCCTCCACCTTTGAGACTCGCGACGCCTATGGCACGGCCATCGAACTGCCCCATATGGCGAAGTGGGTCGCGGGCGAGCCCGACGACCTCGAATGGCTTCAAGGCTGGTGCTCGACCCTTCGGGAACACGTCTCGGCGGGCCGTCGCGTCCGCCGAGCACGAATAGTCTCCGAGCCGTTGAGCGACTACCAGCGATGGTCGCACAGCATCGCCCAACCAATGGTTGACGCCGGCGAGGACATCCGGTGGGTGCCACGTCAACGAGTGTCATCGATTGCCATACCCGGCAATGACTTCTACCTCTTCGACGACCACCTCGTCGTATTCCTCACCTACGCCGGCAATGGCATGGGACGGGACAAGGTGACGTCGACAGACCCGCGCGACGTTCTACTGTGCCGCTCGGCGTTCGAGGAGGTGTGGAAGCTCTCGGTGCCTCATCGTGGCTATCGACCCGCGTGATTGGTCCGGCAACTCTCTGGCACCCCTCGGGGCCGACCGCTAGTCGCCCGGGCCGGATCCGGCGAAGTGCCGGGCCAACAGGGCGTCCATCTGCTCGTGCGCCTGCTGAAGGCCGACGAGGAGGTAGGTCGTGACCGACTCCGTGTCGTAGGTGAGGTGGAACTCCTCGTCGATGCGCAACTCGCGCACCATCCGGGTGCCGTCCATCACCACGGTCACCAGGTGGTCGCCGACGACGGCGGTCGTGGTGAGCCCGTCGCCGGCCGCCACGAGCCGATCCAACTGGTCGAGGTGGGCGTCGAGGACGCGTTTCGGCTCGGCTGGGTCCCAGCCGTCCTCGGCGGGTAACGGCTGACATCGAGTGCACGAGGTCGCCGGCCGCAGCGTGTCGGGCAACTCCGTGGACCGACCCGACGCGGTGGTTTCACTCACCGACCCGGGTGGTCGTTGTCGAGCAGTTTGACGAAGTCGGGATTGTCCAGCATGTCGGGTGCGTACTCCTCGAAGACCTCGCGCATCACTCCCGAGGTCTGCCGCTGGGCGTCGCGGATCGCCGCCATCACCATGTCGCCCAGCCCCTCGACGCCGTACCGCTGCGTGACGTACGGATCGATCACCACATTGGTGACCGCACCACCGCCGACCGTCACGGTGGCGCTGACCAGTCCGCCGACGGCGGTGCCGACACACTCTCGCTCGGCGAGCACCTGGTGCGCGGTGTCCAGTTGGGCGATCGTCGCCTCGGCCGTCCGGAGTCGCTCCTCGCACTTCTCGGGGCTGAAGAACTCCGGGTCGTAGTTGTCGAAGTCCTCCTGAGTGAGGCCGACCTCCTCGGTGAATCGGTCGATCAGCGCGAGGTCGTCCTCGGAGATGAAGCGGCGAAGTTCTTGCAGTTCTTCCATCATGGCGCTGGGCC
>JBOFJB010000131.1:0-24308 GCA_051650465.1 Dermatophilaceae bacterium
CGCGGGCCGCCGGTGCAGAGGTCAGCGGCCTCGTCCTGCGGGAGGACACCGGCTGGGCGCTCGACCTCGACGAGTTGGACCGCCTACTCCGGCCGACCACCCGGTTGGTCGCGGTGAACTTCCCGAACAACCCGACCGGTGCTGTGCCCGACCTGCGGACCTGGCAGGAACTCGTCGCTCGGTGCGGCGCGCGCGGCATCCGGCTGTTCAGTGACGAGGTGTACCGCGGGCTGGAACTCGACCCGCGGCATCGGCTACCCCAGGCCGCCGACCTCTCGCCGACGGCAGTGTCGCTCGGCGGGATGTCGAAGTCCTACGGCCTCCCCGGACTCCGCGTCGGATGGTTGGCCTGCCGCGACCGGGCACTCCTCGAGCGGCTCGAACCACGCAAGCACTACACGACGGTGTCCAACTCGGCGCCCGGTGAGTTGCTCGCGACGACGGCGCTCACCGCGCGCGACGCGATCTGGCGGCGAAACCGCGCCGTGATCGACGACAACGTCCGCGCGTTCGACCGGTTCTTCGCCGGCCGGACCGACCAGATCGAGTGGGCTCGGCCGACCGGCGGCTGTGTCGCTTTTCCGCGGCTGACCACCGGAGAAAGCGTCGAGCGCTTCTGTCGGCGGGCGATCCAGGATGTCGGCGTCCTGCTGATCCCGGCAAGTGTGTACGCCTCGGACGTCGGCGACGTCCCACGCGACCGGTTCCGCATCGGCGTCGGTCGGCGCCACGCCGATCACGGATTGACTGCGCTGGGCCAGGTGCTCGACCAGTCACCCGCCGCATAGGGCGCGGGCTCCGTCACAGGCGGTCGATGACGGTGCGTGCGTTGCCACCGAAACCGGGCAGCGGGTTGCGCGGCGCACCCCTCGGGTCAGCCGATCACCTCGACGTGCTGGCGGTCCTCGCGGATCAGGGTTGTGGGCAGAGCGCGATCGAAGGTGACCAGCACGGCGTGGTGGCGTGCCGCCAGGTTGACGAGGTGGACGTCGGCGACCTGACGGTGGCCGACGAGGCCGACCAGGCCGATCTGCGGCGCGCGGAATGTGGCGTCATCGGCGACGAACGTCGCCCGCGGGTCGTCGTGCAGGCTCCGTAGCGACGCGAGGGCTGCCGACGGCGGCACGGTGCGTCCCATGACGACTGGGTTCATGGCGAGGCGGAGGAGACCGCTCTCAGTGGCTGGTGTCGTAGCAAACCTCGTCGCCTGCGCGAGCCAGTCGTGGGCGAGCGCGTGGTGGAGGTGACCGGGGTGGACGAGGGCGAGCAGCACATTGACGTCGGGCAGGGCGAGGGGGTCACTCCTCCGCGAGGGCATCGGCCACCAGCTCGTCGGTCACCACGTGCCCCGGTTCGTGCGGCAGCATCACCAGACCGTGACGTACCCGGGCCGGCTCGGAGGCCTCCGCCACCAGGCCGGCGAGCGCCAACTCGGAGACGGCTGACCCGAATGTGGTGCCGCGTCGCCGCGCCCGGGCGCGGGCGGCGACGACCACTCGCTGGTCAAGATCGACGGTGGTTCGCACGACAACGACGGTAGCGCATCACGCATCACGCATCACATGATGCGTGCCAGTACCTCCCACACTCCGCAAGACCGTGCACTGCACGGCATCCACGGACGACCCGAGCAGCCGACCGCGCTCCTGGATCGCGAACTGGGCTCATAGGCGGTCGATGACGGCGCGACCGCGGCCGAGGAGGTCACCGCGGCGGTCGTCATCCATCCCGGCCCAGGTACGAGCCGCGAACCCAGACCTCGCATTGCCCTCGAACACCTCCCGGTGGTCCTCGACGAAGGTCCAGTACAGGGCGTCCCAGTCGTCGCGCCACTCCCCCGGCCCGAAGTCGGTCATCTTCCGCAGGTAGTTCGAGCCCGACACGTACGGCTTGGTCGTGATGCCGGTGCCCGCCGCGAACTGCGACATCGCGTACACGTTCGGCACCATCACCCAGTCGTAGGCGTCGACGAAGAACGCCATGAACCACTCGTAGACCTCGGCCGGGTCGGTGCGCAGCAGGCACATCGCGTTGCCGGCCACCATCAGCCGCTCGATGTGGTGGGCCCAACCCCGTTCCTGCACCGCGCGGATGACGTAATCCACCGGGTCCAGGCCGGTCGTGCCGTCCCACCACCCCGGCGCGAGCGGGCGGGTGTGTTGCAGGTGGTTCGCCGCCCGCATCCGCCGCCCGTACAGGTGGTAAGTCGCCCGCATGTACTCCCGCCAGCCGATCAGCTGGCGCACGAACCCCTCCAGCGACGACAGCCCGACGCCGTGCTTCTCGGCACCGTCGAGCACGGCGTCCAGCACCTCGCGGGGGTCGAGCAGCCCGCAGTTCAGCGCCGGGGTGATCGCGGCATGAAACACGAACGGATGACGCGTACTCACCGCGTCCTCATAGGGCCCGAACTCGGCGAGCCGCTCGTCGACGAACTCGCGCAGCCCGGCCCGCGCCTCGTCGTGGGTCACCGGCCAGTCGAAAGTGTCGGCGCGGCCCGGAGCGTCCGGGAACTCCTCGCCCACCCAGGCCACCGCCTCCTCGACTGCGGCGCGGGCGTCATCCGAGCGCTCCACCGGGCGGCGCGCCGGCACCTGGTGCCTGGCTGGCAGCTTCTTGCGGTTCTCGGTGTCGAACGACCACCGGCCGCCGACCGGCTGGCCGTTCTCGACGAGCACGCCGAGCCGACGCCGCTGCCACTGGTAGAACGACGCCATCCGAGCCCGGTGGGTGCCGAACCACGAGGTCAACTCGGCCCGGGTGGTGACGAAGTTCGGCGTCTCCTCCACGTCGTCGGGCGACAGCGGCACGCTCGCGTCGGCGAACGCGGCCCGGATGTCGCGCAGCAGCCAGTCATCGACGACGTCGTGTACCCGCACCACGTCTGGGCGCAGCCCCTCGAGCGTCCGGGCCAGCCGCGCACTGGTGGGCCGACCGGCATCCGTCTCGATGACGTCGACCAGAAAACCGTTGTCGCGCAGCCGGTTCGCGAAGAGCCGCATCGATACCCGGTGGAGCACCAGTTTCTGCGCGTGGAACGGCTGATGCCGGAACAGCAGGTCATCCTCGACGAGCACGAACCGGGTACCAGGCGGCTCCGCCACCAGGGACTCGAACATCTGGTGCGGGAGCACCACCCGCACCCGGCGCCGCGTCGTCGGGCTCACGACACCCCGCTCCCGACACCCCGCCCGCGAGACCCCGCCCCCGACACCGGCTCACGACGCCGGCTCACGACGCCCGACCGCGGTCGAGGTCGGCCAGTACCGCCCCGGCAACCCGGTGCCCGGATACCAGCGCCCCCTGGATCGACGCGGTGTCCCGGTGGTCGCCGGCGACGTACAGACCCGGCGACACCTGGGCCGGAGTGGTGGCACGCAGCGGCGGAGGCTGGTGCGGCAGCGCGTGCCAGACGTCGTCGCGGCGCACCAGGTCCCACGCCGTGGCGTCCACCCCGAACACCTCCCCCGCATGGCGCCGCACCACCCCCTCGGCCTCCGCACCATCGGTGTCGCCCGGCCGCAACAGTGTGGTGACCTGCACGAGGTGCCGGCCCGCCGGGGCATAGGTGGGCACCGCGTTGCTCACCACCGACGCGTTGACCATCGGGCCGGCGCGTCGCCCGTCGACCGCGACCATCGACGAGGACGTCGGCGCCTCCGCTGCCGCGAACCACCAGGTCCGCAGCCCCTTCGTCGCCGGCGAGCCCACCGGCACCAGCCCGGCCACCGCCTCCGGACCGACCGCCACCACCACCGCCCGAGCCCGCACCGCCCGGCCGCCGGCCTCCTCGACGACCGCGCCCCCGTCATCCGCCCAGACCCGCGCCGCCGGGTCGCCGAGCCGCAGGTCGACCCGACCCGGGCGGGTCGTCATCCGGCCCGCGAGCCACTCCGGTAGGGCGCGGATGCCGCGCGCCGGCAACCCGGGCACCCCGAGGACGAACATCCGCAGGAGCAGACGCACGAACGCCTCCGACGTGCCGCCGTCATCGTCGGCGACGACGCCGGCGAGAAACGGCTCGAGCACCTCGGTTCGCAGCGGGCCGCGCACCCCGGCCCGGTCGAGACCGTCGCGGAGCGAACGGTCGGGCCCGGCGAGCACCTGCCGCGGCGCGACGACGGCCGGGCCCAGCCACCGCGCCAGCGCCAGCACCGCCCGCGGAGACAGCAGCCCGCTGCGCAGCGTGGCCGGCACCCGGCCCGGATGGCGCACCGGATGGGCCAGCTCGACCAGGCCCGCGGCCCGCCGCACGAGCAGCCCCGCCCCGAAGGTGTGCAGGTCGAGCGCGGCCACGTCGACCCACCGCCGGACCGCCGGGTACGCCGGGTTGAGTACCTGGAAACCGCGGTCGAGGAGGAAGCCGTCGACTTCGTCGGTGCGCTGCCGTCCACCGACGACTGGCTCGCGCTCGAGGATGACGACATCCCGGCCCGCGACCGCCAACCGGTCAGCGCACGCCAGCCCGGCCAGACCGGCCCCGACCACCACCACCTCGGCGTCCACGAGACGCGAGACTAGACAGCCCTGCGCCGCAGGGCCCACAGGGGTGCGTCTGAAACCATGGTTGTCTAGGGTCGTGCCACGCCCGGCTCGTCGCCGGGACGCACACACGATGAAGGGACGGGCAGGGCGGTTGAGTCCATGAGCGCCGAGCCGACCACGCTGGGCCTCGATGGCCGTCGTGGCGCGAGGCCGGCTGAAGAGACGCTTGCCGAGGTCGACCTCCTCATCGAATCCACTCTCGCCGACCTGCGGTCTGCGCTGGCCGAGGCTGCCGCTACCGGCGGTGGGCCCAGTGCCGTTCACGACCCCGGGCCGCTCGGTGTCGACCTGGTCGGCGAACTGGCCGGCCGGGTACGCAACCACGGCAAGCGGCTCCGACCGGTGCTTGCCCATTGGGGCTGGCAGGTCGCCGGCGGTGACCGGAGCACCTCCTCGGATGCCGTGCGGGTCGCCGCCGCGCTCGAGTTGCTGCACCTGTTCGCGCTGGTCCAGGACGATGTCATGGACCGTTCTGAGACTCGCCGGGGATGGGCCGCCCTGCACGCGGCAGCGGCATCACGACATCACGATGTCGGCGGCCACGGCGACGCCCGACTGTTCGGCGACAGCGTGGCGACACTCGTCGCCGATCTTGCGCTCAGCGAGGCCGGTGCGCTGGTCTCGCCCACCGCATCCGAGGTGCGGCGGGTGTGGCGGCTGATGACGGTCGAACTGGTCGAGGGCCAGTTGCTCGACGTCACTCATACTGCGGGTCGCCGCCGCGACCTCGCCACGTCGCTGCGGATCGCCCGGTTCAAGAGCGGGCGGTACACCGTCACCCGCCCACTGCACCTCGGGGCTTTGGTGGCCGGGTGCGAGCCCGACCGTGTTGCGCGCCTGGTCACCTGGGGCGACCTCGTCGGCGACGCCTTCGCGGTGCGCGACGACGTGCTCGGGGTGTGGGGCGACCCAGCGCACACCGGGAAGCCCGCCGGTGACGACCTCCGCTCGGGCAAGCCCACGGTGCTGCTGTGCTGGGCCGACGAGTTGTTGCCGCGGGCTGCCCGCCCGTTGCTCGACGCCTGCGACGCCGGCACGCTCGACGTCAACGGCGTGGCCCAACTCCGGGTGGCGATGGCCGAGTGCGGGGTGCTCGACCGAGCCGAGGCCGAGATCGCCGGGCTCGTCGACCGCTCACGCACCGCGCTCGACGACATCGACGCTCATCCTGAGGCCATCGCGGCGCTCAGTTCGCTCGCCGACACCATCGCCTGGAGGGTCTCATGAAGGTCATCGTCATCGGTGCCGGGCTGTCCGGCCTGGCCGCCGCCTGCCACCTCACCGCGGCGGGCCACGACGTCACGGTGCTCGAACGTGACGCCGTCGTCGGCGGTCGCGCCGGCGTGCTGCGCCGCGGCGACTTCCGGTTCGACCCCGGTCCGGTGGTGATGACCATGCCCGAGTTGGTGCACGACCCGATCCGCGCCGTCGGCGGCGACCCGGAGGCACTGGTGCCGATGCGCCGCCTCGACCCGGCCTACCGGGCGGTCTACGCCGATGGCAGCGAGCTCTTCGTCCGGGCCGATATGGCCGACCTGCGCGCGGAGATCGCCGCCAAGGTCGGCGCTGCCGATGCCGCCGGCTTCGACCGGTTCCTCACCTGGCTGGAGCGGCTGTACGAGTGCGAGTTCGACGCGTTCGTCGACCACAACTACGCGGGCCCGCTCGACCTCGCACGCTCCCCGCGCCGTGCGCTCGAGCTGCTCCGGCTCGGCGGGCTGGGCGCGCTGGGGCCGACGGTCGGCCGGTTCTTTACCGACGACCGGCTCACCCGGCTGTTCAGCTTCCAGGCGCTCTATGCCGGGATCGCCCCAGCCAAGGCCCGCGCGGTGCTTGCCGTCATCGCTTACATGGACACCGTGCTCGGCGTCTACTACCCCGACGGCGGTCTGCACGGCGTGCCGGTGGGGATGACGCGCGCGCTCGCCGACGCGGGGGTGCCGGTGCACCTCGGCGTCGAGGTCACCGAGGTGCTGCGCCGTTCTGACGGTGCGGTGGCCGGGGTCGCCACCGCTGACGGCGACCGGATCGCGGCTGACGCGGTGGTCTGCACCGCCGACCTGCCGGTGGCCTACGACCGGCTGCTGCCCGGGGTGCCGATGCCGCGCACCGCCCGGCGCGGGGCGTACTCGCCCTCGGCGGTCGTCTGGCACGTCGGCGCCGCCGGCGCACCCGGTGCGCACCTGCGCCACCACAACATCCACTTCGGTGAGGACTGGGACGGCGCGTTCGAGGCGATCATCGACCGCGGCGAGTTGATGCCCGACCCGTCCCGCCTGGTCACCGTGCCCACCGTCTCCGACCCCACCGCAGCACCCGACGGCTCGACCGTGCTGTACGTACTGGAGCCGGTGCCGCACAACGGTTCTCGGCTCGACTGGCGCCGTGAGGCCGGGCCGATGCGGGAGCGGCTGCATGCGTTCCTCGAGGCCGGCGGGTACCCCACCGACATCCGCGAGGAGCAGTTGGTCACCCCCGACGACTGGCAGGCCCAGGGGATGCACCTCGGCACGCCGTTCGCGCTCGCGCACACCTTCGGCCAGTCCGGCCCGTTCCGCCCGGCCAACACCGACCGGCGGGTGCCGGGGCTGGTGTTCGCCGGTTCGGGCACCCAGCCGGGTGTCGGCGTGCCGATGGTGCTGATCAGCGGCAAACTCGCCGCGCAGCGGGTGCAGGAGTACGCCGGCAACGCCCGGCCGGCCCCGCGTCATCCGGCCACGGTCTCGGCGCGGGTGCCGCGATGACCGCGCCGGGATACCGGGCCCGGTCGGTCGGTAGCGCTGCGTCTGTGCAGGTCTCGCGATGAGCAGTTCGGTGGGCGTCTCGCCGTCGGTCCTCGACGCCGGGTACGCACGCTGTGCCGAGATCACCCGCGAGCACGGCACCACGTACTACTGGGGCGCCCGGCTGCTGCCGGCGGAGTCGCGGCGGCACGTGTACGCCTGTTACAGCCTTGCTCGGCTCGCCGACGACATCGTCGATCTCGCCGGCCCTGAGCCCGGGCCCGAGGTGGCGGCCGAGCTCGACGCCTTCGAGGCGCGGTTCTGGTCGGCGCTCGCGGCAGGAGGGTCGCCGGACCCGGTGACCGCGGCCGTCGTGACCACGGTGCGCGAGACCGGCATCCCCGAGGAGAACTTCGAGCGGTTCTTCGGCGCGATGCGCACCGACCTCACCCGGCGCACCTACGAGACCTGGGCCGACCTGCTCGACTACATGGACGGCAGCGCGGCGGTGATCGGCGAGATGATGCTGCCCGTGCTCCGGCCCGGCACGGATGCCGTGCACGCGGCGCGCAGCCTCGGCCTCGCCTTCCAACTCACCAACTTCCTCCGCGACGTCGGCGAGGATCTCGATCGCGGGCGGGTGTACGTGCCGCAGGAGGACCTGCGCCGGTTCGGGGCCGACCCGTGGGCGCGCCGCGTCACCCCCGAGTGGCGGGCGCTTATGGCGTTCGAGGTCGAGCGCAACCGGCGGCTGTACCGGGAGGCGGATGCCGGCATCCCGGCTCTCCCGGGTGCGTCGCGGCGCTGCGTGGCGACCGCTCGAGTGCTGTATGCGCGCATCCTGGAGCGGATCGAGGCGGCCGACTACGACGTGTTCTCCTCTCGCGCAAGGGTTCCCACGCTGCGCAAGGCCGGGTTGGCGGCACGCATGGTGCTCTCCCGCGAGCCGGTGCGCCTGGTACGCCGCGACCGGGCAGCGCGGGTCGCCGACGCCGGGTGGGTCTCCGACGACCCGGTGGTGCTGCTCGACGGTTCTGGTGCGGCGGTCGGGCAGGCAGCGAAGTCGGTGGTGCACCACGACGACACGCCCCTCCATCTCGCCTTCTCCTGCTACGTGTTCGACCCGGCCGGTCGGCTGTTGGTGACCACGCGGGCGTCGAGCAAGCCGAGCTTTCCCGGGGTGGTCACCAACACGGTGTGCGGGCACCCCCAGCCCGACGAGCCGCTGGATGAAGCGGTGCGGCGGCGGGCGCGCAGTGAGCTCGGCGTGCAGGTGCGCGACCTGCGGCTCGTGCTGCCGGGGTTCGGCTATCGCGCGGCGATGGGCGGCCTGGTCGAGAACGAGCGCTGCCCGGTGTTCGTCGCCTGGTCCGACTCCGACACGCTCACCCCCGACCCCGCCGAGGTGGATGACGCGGCGTGGGTGCCGTGGGCGCAATTCAGCGCCGATGTGCTCGCCGGGCGGCGCACCGTCTCGCCGTGGTGCGTCGAGCAGGTGGCGCTCCTGGCCTCGCTCGGGTCGAACCCGGAGGACTGGCCCGCCGGCTGCCGCGCCGACCTGCCTCCTGCCGCCCCCCTCAGCACCGACGTGGACGCCGCATAGCCGTCGGGGCGACATTCCGGGTCTGCGGGAACGACCTGGTCCTCACGCGTCGCCCGTCCTGTCCTCGCTGCGACCATGCCTGTACATATCCCACAGGAACACGAAGAGGAACGGGAACGGGAGCACGGCGCAGAAGATGCCGAGGCTGACCGGTGATCGACTGAGCGGACGACTGAGCAGCCACGACTTTTCTCTCGAGAAGAACCACACCCCTATCCCGATCGCAGTGAACACCACCGCACTTGTCGGGTTGACTGTGAAGCCGGATTCCACTGCAGTTCAACACCTTTCCCGGACTGGGGTCGCCACCGGCCTCAACCCGAGGACTCCGACGAGGGGTAGCGCGAGTGCACCAGCGACGACCCAGCCGGCCATCTCGCATTTGTCGGTCATCGTCATCCCACTCTCGCGCCCGCGCGCCGTCGAGCGCCGCCACCGCAGAGCATCCTTCGCCGCACGCGCCCAGCGCCGGCGAATCGTGGGATCCGCCAGGCTCTCGATGACCGGGGGCTTCGGCGCGTCACGTCCGTTGCTTCGTGTGTAGCGACGGGCAAGTTCATGGCCGGTGAACACGCCACGAGCGGGAGCGCAGTGCTCGTGTCACGCGTGCTCGACCTCACCGACGGGTGCCCTCCAGCGCGCGGCGCACGTCCGAGTCGCCGAGCGGCGGTACGTCGTCTGCGGTACTGATGCGTGGAAGCCGTTCGGATCGGTCGACAGTGACGTCGGCCGGCGCGAGCCCGATCTCCAGCCTTTCGTCGGCGACCGGCGGGACGAACCAACAACATGCTCTTCACATGTATCGCGGTGCGCGTAGCATGCGTGGATGACGAAGATGCTCCAGGTGCGGGATGTCCCGGACGACGTCCACGCGACCCTCCGCAAGCGTGCCTCCGCCGCGGGGATGAGCCTGTCGGACTTCACCCGCCAAGAACTGGCTCGACTCGCCCGACGACCCACGCTCGCCGATCTGCTGGATCGCGCCGCGCGCCGCGACGGACACCCCATGACCTTTGCCGAAGCCCACGAGGCCGTCACCGCCGAGCGCCCGCCCGAGTGATCGTCGCTGATGCCTCGATCGTCGTCTCCGCACTGCTCAGTACGAGCGGTGCGGGCGCTCGCTCTCGGGAGCGGCTTCGACGGGACCCCGAGCTCCACGTGCCGCACCTCCTCGATGTCGAGGTCACTGCGGCGCTGCGCCGGCGGGTCCGCTTGGGCCAGACCGACCCCCGCACCGCCGCCGCTGTCATCGGCGATCTCACCGACCTCGCCGCCACCCGATGGGACCACGAGCCGCTGCTCCGCCGGGTCTGGGAGTTGCGCGAGAACGTCACGGCATACGACGCCTGCTACGTCGCGCTCGCCGAGCTGCTGGATGCCGTACTGCTCACCGGCGACCGTCGGCTCACCCGTGCTCCGGGACTCCGGTGCGCCGTCGAGGTGCTGACCGACTGAGACCGGGCCGCGACTCGGCGAGCCGCCTGGATGACGCAAACGCCGGCTCCGGCATGATCATCCATGGCACCGTCGCACCCGGGGTCGCCGAGGCGGTGGAGCAGCCACGCCGGTGGGCTCCACACACACGGCGGTGCCACCGCCGGTGCAGAAGGATCGAGGAGGACGTGTGACGCAGCAGGAGACTCGCCGGTGGGTGCTGGCCGATGCCTTCGACCGGGCCGCGCCGAGTTACGACGCGATGGTCGCGCTCTCCCCTGGCTACCACGCCCAACTGCGCCGCGCCGCCGACCTCCTCGTCGCCCGCGCTCCGGCCACGATCAACGGCGACCCGCTCCATGCGCTCGACCTCGGCTGCGGGTCGGGCGCCTCGACCCGAGCATTGCTCGACGCGTGGGCCGCCGTGCGCCCCGGGCCGATCGAGGTGGTCGGCGTCGACGCCTCCGACGGCATGGTCACCCAGGCCCGGGAGAAGTCCTGGCCGGCCGGGGTCGACCTCGTCGTCGACGACGCGGTCGCCCACCTCGGCACGCTTCCCGACGCCTCGGTGCACGCCGTGCTTGCCTCCTATCTACTGCGCAACGTGCCGGACCGCGACGCCCTACTGCGCGAGGTCGGCCGAGTCCTGAGACCGGGCGGGGTGCTGGTCGTGCACGACTACTCCGTCGCCGGCAACCCGCTCGCCCGGGCTACCTGGGCCGCGGTGTGCCACGGCGTCGTCATCCCGCTCGCCGTCTGGAAGCGTTCCGACCTGCCGTTGCACCGGTACCTCTACACCAGCGTGCGCGACTTCGACTCGGTCGCGCGCATCGGCGAGCGACTGGTGGCCACCGGCCTGGTCGAGGTGCAGCGCGTCGAGCACCCTGGATGGCAGCGCGGCCTGGTGCACTCGATCGCCGCCGTCCGCCCGTCGTCATGACCGTCGTCGTCGGAGCAGGCCGGTGGCGGCCGGGGCGTGACCCGCGTGCCGTCTTCCACCCGCCGCCCGCACCACGCACTCCGGATGACGCTGCGCGCGAACCTGATTCGCGGCACGTCGTCGTCGTGGGCGGCGGCATCGCCGGGCTCACTGCAGCGCTGGGACTGGCCGAACGCGGCATCCGGGTCACCGTGCTCGAGCGCGAGGAGCGGCTGGGTGGCCGGGTGCGGTCGTGGCCGGTGACGCTCGACGACGGCTCGACGAGCCAGATGAGCCGCGGGTTCCACGCCTTCTTCCGGCAGTACTACAACCTGCGCGCGGTGCTGCGCCGCACCGACCCCACTCTCGAGCGGCTGCGCGCCCTCGACGACTACCCGCTGGTGCGGCGCGGCGGAGCGGCAGACTCGTTCGCCCGCATCCCGCGGACACCGCCGGCCAACCTCGCCGCGTTCGTGGCCCGGAGCCCGAGCTTCACCCTGCGCGGGCTGGCCGGCGTCGACATCGAGGCCGCGCTCGGCCTGCTCGACATCGACTTCCCGGCCACGTTCCACGACCTCGACGGGGTGAGCGCCGCCGACGTGCTCGACCGGCTGCGCTTCCCCGAGGCGGCCCGGCACCTCGCGCTGGAGGTGTTCGCGCGCAGTTTCTTCGCCGACCCGCGCGAGTTCTCCGGCGCAGAACTGGTGGCGATGTTCCACATGTACTTCGTCGGCTCGGCCGAGGGGCTGCTGTTCGACGTGCCGCGCGACGACTACGACTCGGCGCTCTGGGCGCCGCTCGGGCGGCACCTCGCCAGGCTCGGGGTCGAGGTGCAGGTCGGCCGCTCGGTGACCGGTATCGCGGATGGCGCCGACGGCCGGGTGGTCGTGGCGCACCGTCCGGCCGGCTCGGATGGCGCGTCGTCGACCGGGTCGAATGGCGCGCAGTCACCCGGGCCGGATGACGCTGGGCCGTCATCCGAGATCGATGCCGACGCGGTCGTGCTCGCCCTTGACCCGATCGGCCTGCGCTCAGTGGTCGGCGCCTCCCCCACGCTCGGCCGAGCAGGCGCGGCAGGTGCCGTCTGGCGGCGGCGAGTGGGCGACATCCGGTCGGCTCCGCGGTTCGCGGTCTGGCGAATGTGGCTGTCCGAGAAGGTCGCACCGCACCGGCCGCCGTTCCTCGGCACCAGCGGCTATGGGCCGGTCGACAACGTGTCGGTGCTCGAGCGGTTCGAGGACCACGCCACCCGCTGGTCGGCCGAGCACGGCGGCTCGGTGGTCGAGCTGCACGCGTACGCCGTACCCGACGGCACCGACGAGAGCGAACTCAAGGAGTCGATGCGGGCCGAGTTGCACCGGCTGTACCCCGAGACAGCGGCGCTGTCCGTGGTCGACGAGGTGTGGCTGGTCGAGCGCGACTGCGTGCTCGTCGGGCTGGAGCCGTGGGCGTCCCGGCCCGGTGTCGAGACCCCCGACCCGCGGATCGTGCTCGCCGGTGACGCGGTGCGCTGCGACCTGCCGGTGGCCCTGATGGAGCGGGCGGCGACCACCGGCTGGCAGGCCGCCGACCGGCTGCTCACCGACTGGGGGCTACCCGGGCACGGAGTGTGGTCGGTGCCGATGCGGTCCCGGCTCGGCAACGTGCCGCGGATGGCGCGCCGCGGCATCCGCGCCTACCGGTCGGCGGTGAGTCGCTAACCCGCTCCGCTCGGCTTCACCCGACTGGCTGTCACCGGGCGCCGCTACGCTGGTAGCCGAGGACGAGGGAGCCATGGTCACTGCGTACGACATCCAGTTCACGCACGACGTCGACCCACTTGACGCTGCGGCCTTCTTCGTGCGCGCCGACCATCTGCGTGACGAGCCGGACGTCACGCCGATGAAGCTCCAGAAGCTCCTCTATCTGACGCAGGCGAACTACCTGGCCGCGACCGGACAACGTCTTTTCGACGCTGACGTCGAAACGTTCCTCGGCACTGTGTGGACGCGCTACCAAGACTGGACCGCGAGTGCGCTTCGGCGTCTCAGCCACCGTCAGGCACCGTGGCGGGAGCACTACGTCGAAGGTGCGTTCCGTCATCCCATCCCGGACGACGCCATGACGACGTACTTCCGGCACGAGGTTCCGGCCCGCGAACGCATCGAGCACACCAACGTTGTCATGGTGACGCCGGATGTCTCCGAGGACGACGAGGACGCCGATCGGCGTCTGAGGGCGTTCCTCACCGCGTGAGCGCACACCTCTGGACGGCAGTCGCCGAACTGACTGACGCCGCCCAGATCCACGGGTTCATATGCGGTCGGGAGCCTGTCGACACGAGCAACTGGGGCTACGACGTCTACGAGACACCCTGCGCCTGGCCACGCCGATGAGAAGTGTTCTTCGCTGGCCTTCGTGAGTGGGGCGACGCCGGAGTACGGGATCCGCTCCCCTCCTCCTGCGCGGCAACCGGCGCCGAAGCGCGGCGGCGCAGCTCGTAGAGCCGGGAGGCGTAGACGAGGTCGTCGGCCCACAGTTGCCGAGCGCTGGCGCGCATCCCACTCTGGACAAGCCGCGAGACCCGCTGGGCGACCCGGAAACCGACCCGCGGCGACGTGGCGGCGACCACCTCGGTCATCACGGTGCGCGCCGGGTGCACTCCCGGTGCGGTGAGCGGGGTCGCGTGCGTCTCGACGACGCTGCCCACCCCCTCGCCACCGGTGATGGTCATGACGATGGTGTGCGAGTCCGGGCAGGTGAACTCGGCCCGGACCGGCACCGCATACGTGCGGCCCAGCCGGTAGGCGACGTCGAGCACGAGCCGGTCGTCGGTGGACTCGTGGTCGTCGACGCTGAGGTCACTGAACGCATACGGGTGCAGCCAGGCACCGTGCCACGGGTCGAGCCGGTTCTGGATGATGTCGCGCGGCTCGCACGTGGTGGGCAGCGAGACTACCGACGCGATCGACTCCTCGGGCCGCGGCCGAGTGGCGAGCACCGGTGTGGGAGTGGGCTGCACGCCGGGCTCGACCTGCCCGACCCGTACCCAGGCGAGCATGCCATCGTCGTGCGCCGCGAAGGTGCGCCACGCGGTGGTGCCGCCGCGGCCGAGCGGCATCCCGTGCCACCTGCAGAGCACCGTGCCATCAACGACATCGCAGTTCTCGAGGCGGGCGCCGAGGTGCGGGCAGGCGCCCGGGCCGGCGAGCAGCGAGCCGTCGCGGTCGCGCCAGAGCACCACCTCGCGGCCGGCCACGGTGCGCAGCAGGGTACGCCCGGGACGTACGTCGGCGGATGCCGCGGCGACGAGCCACCCGTGGGTGGGCCGCCCCAGCGCGTCGTCGAGGGCACGCAGGATGCGGGCCGGCTTGGCGTCCCGCCAGGTGCCACGCAGGTGCGCCGGGGTGGCCTGCGGGAGACGGCGCACCGGCACGCGATCGCGTACCTCCTCGCGCCAGGACCGGTCCACGCGCAACAAACTCACGCTCGCGAATGTACCCCCTGGGCAGAACCGACGAGGAGGACGACTCCGTAGACCCTCGACGCCCTGCACGATCGCCCTGTCGGGCGACTCAGCACGTCAGGATGTCCGAGTGAGCGACGGACCAGAGGTGAGTAGGCGTCATCCGGCATTCCCCCGGCGGGTCGTGGCGATCGGCCGGTTGCACCCCGACACCGCCTGGGCGCACTACACCCGACCCGCCGCGTGGCCGACGTGGGCGCCGCACATCCGCTCGGTCGACTACCCACTGGACACGATCGCCGCAGGCACCTCCGGACGGGTGCATGGCCCGCCCGGCGTCACGGCCGACTTCCGCGTTGACGAGGTCGACCCCGGCGCGCGTCGCTGGTCGTGGAGTGTGCGCTCCGGGCCGCTGCGGCTGCGTTTCGAGCACGGCGTCGACCCCCACCCGCATGGATGCTCCGCCTGGATGACGACGGATGCCGCCTGGCCGCTCGCACTCGGGTACGCCCCGCTCACGTTCTGGGCACTCGGGCGGCTGGTCACTCCCCGAAGCTGATCGCGACTCCGGCAGCGCACGCACGGATTGACGCACATGCGGCATGAAAGCATAATGCAAGCATGCCGAACGTCCTGGTTCGCGACCTTCCGGACGACGTCCATGCCGCCCTGCAGCGCCAGGCCGAGCGTCAGCACCAGTCCTTGCAGCAGTACCTGTTCTCGGAACTGCGACAACTCGCCGAGCGCCGACGGATCGGCGATGTGCTCGATGAGATCGAGACCCACCGGGGCGGCCGCGTCGGTCTGGACCGCGCCGCGCAGGACCTCTCGGCCGAGCGCGCGCGCGAGTGATCGTCGTCGACGCGTCGATCCTCGCCAACGCGCTCGGCGACGACGACCGTGACGGAGACGCGGCCCGCCGCGAACTCCGGGCGGCGGGTGCGCTGGCCGCGCCCGACCTTGTCGACGTCGAGACCCTGGCCGTCCTACGGAAACGCTGGCTCGCCCGCACCCTCTCCGATCGGCGCTTCGAAACCGCCGTCACGGACCTGCGGCGATGGGACTTCGAGCGGGTCCCCACCCTCCGCCTGCTGCACCGCGCCTACGAGCTATGCGCGAACGTCACGGCGTACGACGCCACCTACGTCGCCCTGGCGGAAGCCCTCGACTGCGAGTTGCTCACGGCGGACCGGCGCCTCGCCGGAGCCACCGGGCCACGGTGTCGCGTCCGTCTGCTCGCCACACCGCCCTGACCCGCAGGCCCCCGCCGGGCCGGTCGCGAGTCTCGATCAGGACGTCGGCGGGAGCAGCTCCGGCCCAGGGATGACATGGATGCCGGCCCGCGGCCGCCGGCTGATCCCGACCTTGCGGAGTGCGGTACTGCCGATGTCGAGTAGCCGGGCCTGGAGCCCGTACTTGGTGTTGACCGCGCGGCGCACCGCCTGCACGTCGTCGGGGCTGCGCACCACGGTGGCCCTGCCGCTGTACGTCGGTGCGCCATCGGCCACCCGACCCTTGACATCGCACGGACGCAACTCGACCCGTGCGGTGTGCCCGAGCCGCTTGGTCTTCCCGGTGTCGTCGACGGTAATGACCACCAGACGATGCGGGTCGGTCGCGTCCGGAGCCACCCACACGGGCGACGAGACCGGGACACCGGTCTTCCGGAACGTGGTCAAGGACACGAATTTCTCGTCGGCGAGCGGATGCCGACCGCTCGTACCACCGGTGGGCTGCACGTCATCCGAACTGCTCATGGCCGAACTCTATGGCGTTCGGGCGCGACGGATGTGGAGCGCGGACTTGACACGCTATGTAAGCGCTTGCTTAGTATTTCCTGCGGTCCACCCCACCGCCACGCTGAGGCACCGACCTCGGTGGCGGACCCTGCTGCCCGGAGGTCACCATGGTCACTCGCGCCCGCGTGCTCGTCGTCGCTCTGCTCACCGCCGTCGCCACCGTGGCTGCCGCGCCCGCCCCGATGGCCTCGGCCGCGGCAGCCACCGACAACCCCGGCTTCACCGCCAACGTCATGGCCCCGCTCGAAGTCACCGACTGGGCGCAGTTCGAGGCGCAGTTGCAGTCGGTCAAGGACTACGGCGCCGACGCCGTGAGCGTCGACGTGTGGTGGGGCAAGGTCGAGACCGCAGACCAATCGTTCTCATGGGGGTACTACGACACGATCTTCCAGAAGATCACCGCGCGCGGCCTGAAGATCGTGCCGATCCTCTCGTTCCACCAGTGCGGCGGCAACGTCGGCGACACCTGCAACATCCCGCTACCGTCCTGGGTGTGGGGCAAGTACACCGGCCGCACCGTCGGCTCGGTGACCCTGGACGGCAACGGCCTCAAGCACCGCAGCGAGCAGGGCAACTTCTCAGCCGAGACCGTGCAGGGCTGGGCCGACTCGCTCGTCACGAACGAGTACGCCGACTTCACCACGGCGTTCACCAGCCGCTACGGCTCGACCTACGCGAACAGTCTTCAGGAGATCAACGTCTCGCTCGGCCCGGCCGGCGAACTGCGATACCCGTCGTACAACGGCCACGATTCCGGTACCGGATATCCGAGCCGTGGTGCGCTGCAGGCGTATTCGCCCCTGGCCCAGCAGAGTCTCCGCACCGCGATGGTGGCGAGGTACGGCTCACTCGCCGGGGTCAACACCGCGTGGGGTACCTCGCTCACGTCGGCTGCACAGATCACCCCGCCGTCCAACGCGGGTGCCTTCTTCGGTAACGGCGACTACCGCGCCATCCGCTACGGCAAGGACTTCATCGACTGGTACAACGACAGCCTCATCACCCATGGCAAGACCATGCTGAACGCCGTGATCGGCGCGCTCGGCACGTCGTTCTCCGGCACGGCCGTCGGCTACAAGATCCCCGGCGTGCACTGGACCATGGGCCACCCCACCTACCCGCGCGCGGCCGAGGTCGCCGCCGGCCTGGTGCAGACGAGCATCGACCTGGGCGCCGACGCCACCGGCCACGGCTACCAGAAGATCGTCGGCCTGGCGAAGCAGCTCTCGACGACCCGGCCGGTCGTGCTGCACTTCACCTGCCTGGAGTTCAGCAACGAGAACGTCGCCCCGCAGTACTCACAGGCGCAGAACCTCGTCTTCTGGGTGGCGAACAACGCTGCGGCGCAGCGGGTCACGATCAAGGGTGAGAACGCGTTGTCGGGCGGGGTCACGAGCAACGCCGGCTGGGACAACATCGTCAACGCGTTCGACTACGCCTCTTACACGGGGATGACGGTGCTCCGCATCGGCGAGGTGGCGTCTGGCCTCGGCATGTCCCGATACGCCTCGCTCATCGCCCGCTACCGACGCACGGTCACCGTGCACTACGCCGAGCCGGCATCGTCATCCGGCTACACCCTGCATCCGTGGAGCGGCCTCACCGGTGACCGGGCGATGACCTACGAGGGGAAGCTGAACGGGCGGCACTGGTGGAAGGTCACCATCAACCAGCCACCGAACTTCCAGTTCGCGTTTGTCAGTGCAAGTGGCGCCTGGGACGGCACCAACCGCTCGTACGCCAGGCAGTCGACGCACGTGTACGTGCTGCCCGGCACCTCGAACGTCGCCGTCACCCGGCCCTAGCGCCCGCGACGGTCCGTATCGTTCGTGCCGTCCGGCGATTCCGGACGGCACGAACGCGCACCCGGTAATCGCCGCTCATGTCCGCCGCCTCGGACCGAGCCGTTCAACTGCGCCCCGGCGACCTCGTGTGGCCGCGCCGAATGCGCCGATGACCGCAGCGGCCGACCGCACGATGACGTCGCGGTCGGCCTGGACCAGCCGGGTGAACTCCGCCGACGGGTCGGCATGGCTGAGCGGCAATCGGTCAGGGGCGATACCCGGCCCCAGCACACCGGTGCGAGCGGCGGCATCCTCAAGGGCGCCGCGGAGCGCCGACATAGCCATCGTGGCCCGAAGCGTGCGATGCGGCCCGGTCATCGTGCTCTCGAGTGCTTTCAGCACCTCTGCTCGGGCACCGAACAGGGCGCGGCCGACCTCGGGCACCGACATGCAACTCGGGTCGCTGAGCAGGGGCAGGAACGTGCGGCCGTGGTCGGCGAAGGTGTCGAGGAAACCGGTCAGCACGGCATCCGCGCGTTCGCCCACCGGCAGCGCGGTGGTGCGCTCGACCATCGCCGTGAGCAGGGCCGCAGCAGTGGCGGCGAGTTCGCCGACGATGGCCTGCTTGGTCGGGAAGTGATGGTAGAGAGCGGCACTGGAGACGCCGACCGCGCTACCGATCTCGCGAATCGAGGTCGCGGCGTACCCCTTCACAGCGAACAGTTCTGCCGCCTCGTGGACGATGCGTTCTCGGGTTTCGCTCGATCCTCTGGGCACGCTCGACAATCTACCGATCGATCGGTAAGGTCCACAACCGTTGCTTATCAATCGATCGGTCAGGAGGCTGGTGATGCGAGCGTTCGCAGTGGGAGTCGTCAAATGGCGGTGGTGGGTGATCGCCGGCTGGTTCGCCGCCGTCGTCGGGCTGCAACTCGGTTCCCTCCAGGTGGGAACGGACTACAAGGACGTGTTCGACACCCCGGGCACCGACTCGCAGACCGCCGCCGACGTGCTCGAGGAGTCCTTCCCCACCGCCTCGGGCGATGCCGACCTGGTGGTCTGGCGGGTCGACAGCGGTTCGGCCACCGATGAAGACGCCCGGAAGACGGTCGACGGGCTGCTCGCCGCACTGTCGCGGGTCGACTCGGTCTCGTCGGTGACCTCGCCGCTCGATGGCGGACGCGAGACGGCCGGGCAGGTCTCGTCCGACGAGCAAACCGCCTACGCGACAGTGCAGTTCGACCGCGCTGCCGACCAGTTGGATGTCGACAACGTCGAGGAAGTCGTCGAGTTGGTCGAGGATGCCGACGAGGTCGACGGTCTCGATGTCGGCATTTCGGGGCAGGGGGCTGCGCGTCTCTCGACTCCAGCACTCGGCATCCTCGAGCTCGTCGGTGTGGCCTTCGCCGCCGTCGTGCTCTTCATCTCGTTCGGCTCGCTGGTGGCCATGGCGATGCCGCTGGTCTCCGCCATCGGCGCGCTCGGCTCCGGGGTGGCCATCGTCGGGCTGCTGAGCAACGCGCTCGACCTCCCCACCGCGGTGCCGACGATCAGCGTGCTTCTCGGGCTCGGGGTCGGCATCGACTACGCCCTCTTCCTCGTCAGCCGATTCCGCAGATCCCTGCGCGCCGGCACCTCCGTCGACGACGCCGTCGTGGAGGCGGTCGACTCCTCCGGGCGTGCGGTGATCTTCGCCGGCGTCACCGTCGTCATCTCCCTGCTCGGCCTGCTGCTCGTCGGGCTCGACTTCCTCGACGGGGTCGGCATCGGCGTCGCCATCGTCGTGCTGTTCACCGTGTTCGCGGCCACCACCCTGCTGCCGGCCATGTTGTCGGTGCTGGGGCCCCGCGTGCTCTCCCGAAAGCACCGGCGCGACCTCGCTGAGGGCCGCCTGCTCGACCTCGAGCACGCGAACGACAACCCGACCCGCTGGGTGCGCTTCCTCCGCGACACACCGGTCGTCGCCACGGTGGTGGGTGCCGCCGTGATGGTGCTGCTCGCCGTGCCGGTCGGCGACCTCCGGCTCGGCGTCGCCGACCAGGGCAGCGACCCGGACGCCTCAGTGACCCGGGTCGGCTACGACCTGCTGGCCGACGGGTTCGGCCCGGGCGTCAACGGCCCGCTCCTCCTCGTGGCCCAGACCCCCGACGACGAAGCCCGCGAGGCGGTACAACAACTGCGCACCGACCTTGTCGGCACCGATGGCGTGGCGAGCGTCAGCCCGGCGCAGTCGAACCCGGCCGGTGACACCGCAGTGCTCCGGGTCGTCCCGTCGACCAACCCGCAGGACGAGCAGACCGTGGAACTGATCGAGACCATCCGCGACGACATCGTGCCCGAGCGGGAATCGGCCGCTCCAGGCCTGACGGTCAACGTGGGCGGGAGCACCGCGACGTTCAAGGACTTCTCCGACCTCGTCACCGACGCGCTCCCGCTGTTCCTCACCGCCGTCATCCTGCTGTCGGTGGTGCTGCTGATGATCGCATTCCGCTCGCTGCTGATCCCAGTGCTCGGTGGGTTGATGAACCTGCTGGGCGCCGCAGCCGCGCTGGGAGTCGTGGTGGCGGTGTTCCAGTGGGGCTGGGGATCCGACCTGCTCGGCGTCGGCCGCGAGGGCCCCATCGAGCCGTTCATCCCGGTCATGGCGTTCGCCATCCTCTTCGGGCTGTCGATGGACTACCAGGTGTTCCTCGTCTCGCGGGTCCACGAGGAGTGGCTGCGCAGCAAGGACAACCGCCGGGCCGTCATCGTCGGCCTCAACGAAACTCGGCCGGTCATCACCGCCGCCGCGCTCATCATGGTGTTCGTGTTCGGCAGCTTCGTCTCCGGTGACTCACGCACCATCAAACTGATCGGCTTCGGGCTCGCGGTCGGAGTGTTCCTCGACGCGTACGTGCTGCGCCAGACGGTCGTGCCGGGCTCGATGCTGCTCGCCGGCAAAGCCAACTGGTACCTGCCAGCCTGGCTCGACCGGATCCTGCCGAACCTGTCGGTGGAGGGATCGCATTCTCCCGCAACGACTCCGGCACCGCCCGAGGCGGCACGCCACGGCCGGTCGGCCGAGCCCGCACTGGTCGCCGGTCGGGGGCGAAGGCCGGATGACGGCAGCGCGAGTCGCTCGGACGAGGGACCGGTGCTCGCGCCCGGCGGCTACCGTGCCGGGTTCCGGGTCGGACACGAGGCCGGCTACGCCGCTCGGTTCGAGGAAGGGCACCGGGTGGGCTGGGAGGCCGGACGCCGCGCCCGGTTCGAGGAGGGCCGCCGGGACGGCTACGCGGCCGGCCTCCGAGCCCGCTTCGAGGAAGGCCATCGCAATGGGTACGAGGACGCCATCGCCAACGGTGACGAGCGGTACCGCACCGGCCACGACGCCGGGTATGAGGCCGCGCTGGCCGAGGACGCCGGTGCCGCGGATGTCGCGGATGCCGCCCCGTCCGGGTCGAGCGTGCCCGCACCCCCTGCGCCGGGTCCCGCTGACCGGGACAGCGTCTCGGCTGCGGCGTCCGGGCACGGCGACACCGGTCGCCGCGCGCCGTGATCCTGCCTCCGAGCGGGCTCCTGACCGGTGCGTCCAGCGGGCGCCCCGGTCAGGAGCGGGTCGTGGTGGTCGGCGGCGGGTACGGCGGTATCGCCGCCGCGGCTGCGATCGAGCGACGGCATCCGGGCGTCGAGGTGGTTCTCGTGGACGCCAGGCCGCGGTTCTTCCACCAGGTTGCTGCGTTGCGGGCCAGTGCCCGCCCGGAATGGGCCGAGCGGCTGTGGATCCCCCGGGACCGACTGCTGCGTCGCGGCCGAACGGTGCACGGCACTGTCGCGTTGGTCACCGACCAGGGGGCGGTGCTCGCCGACGGCTCGACGCTCGAGGCGGATGCCGCCGTCGTCGCCACCGGGCTGCGAGCCGCGCACGTCGCCCGCCCGGTGGATGACGACCCGCGAACCACGACGCAGGTCCTCGCGCAGCGAGCCGCCGACATCGCCGCGGCCCGCTCGGTCGTGATTCTCGGCGCCGGACCGGTCGGGCTTGAGCTGGCCGGCGAGATCCGCGCCGCTCATCCCGGCGTGCCGGTCACCGTCACCGACCCCGGTCCGACGATCCTGCCCGGGCCGCTCGGCGAGCGGTTGCGCCGCCGGGTCCACGCCGAACTGGAGCGGCTCAACATCCAGGTGCTGCTCGGTTCCGGGCCGGTCGAGGCCGACGTGGTGTTGCACGCCTTCGGCGCCGAGGCGCCGAAGGCGGTCGTGGGTCACCATGCGGTTGACGAGCGAGGGTGCATCCGCGTCGAGCCGACCCTGCGGGTCCACGGGTACACCCGCGTGTTCGCGGTCGGCGACGCGACCGACCTCGCCGAGCAGAAGCTCGTGGTCACCGCACAGCGCCATGCCGGTGTGGTGGCGCACAACGTGGGCCGGGTGCTGGCCGGCCGGGTTCCGGACCGGGTGTGGGCCCCGATGCGCCGCCCGATGCTCGTGCTGCCGTTGGGCGAGCGAGGAGGGGCCGGCCAGCTTCCGTTACCCGGAGGCCCGGTGGTGGGCGCCCGGGCGACCCGCGCGATCAAGGGCCGCACCCTGTTCGTCGACCGCTACCGGAAGGCGCTCGGCGTCGACGGTAGATGAGTCGGCGGGCAGGTCGTCGAGGTCGAGTACCAGTGCGGCTCAACGAGACACGCGGCAGTCGAGTGATTGCTGGCGAGCCGTCGGGTAGTTCACCCGGGTGCCCAGCCGGGGTCGCGGCCGAGATGGGCGAGCAGCACGGATGCCGGTCGGTTCATTTGCCGGGCGAGCAGTTCCGGCCGCGTCGATGTCGGCGGTGGCCCGGCCAGCCCGACCCGGCCCAATGCCAGCTCGGTGACCACCTCCAGCGAGTCGACCAGGTGCACGAGGAGGTCGGTGACCACCCACCGGGCACACGGTGTGACCGCACCGGCCTCGACATCCGCGACACCGGCCAGGACCACTCGAGTGAAGGACACCGCCCGCTCCACCAACTCGACATCCGCCCGGGGACGCACGTCCGCCGGAGCCACCGTCACGCCCCGGCGACAGGCGGGACGTCGTGCGCCCCGAGTTCAGCGGGCAGCCCGGCCATGGTGAAGTACTCGCGGTCGAAGAACACCACTGCGTGCCGTATCAGGGGGCCGTCGAGTTCGTGCAGCTGGAATGGGGCGAACCGGTCTCTCTCGGAGCCGCGCTCGCGCAGGTACAGCCCAAAGGCGGGCTGGCTGTTGCAGGTCGTCGCGACCATCGGCATGTCGTGGCGGCCGCCGGGGCACTGCACGTCGATCAGCTCGGCGATGGTGCGCGGCCCATCGGCCCGAGCCACAGCACCTCCACGCGCTGTTCCAGTGCGTCACTGCCGGATGCCGAGGGCGACCGCTCCTCGTGCCCGGGTCGATCGGAGTGCTGGCGGCGCTCGGCGTCGCTCGCCGCGGGTGGTGCCGGCGAGACCGAGGCGTACGTCGGTGGCGTGCAGGCCGCGTTCGGCGTCTCGGCAGTGCTCGCGATCGGGGTGGTGGTGCTCGCAGTGCTGCTGCCCAACCACCTGCCGGCCGGCGCCCCTGCTCCGCACTAGCTGCCCGCGCAGCGGGCCAGGAGATGCGGCATCGAGCGCCACGACCCGTCGCCGCAGCGCCGGTGTCGTGGTCACCCGACGACCGTGGCGTCACCCGACGACCGTGGCGTCGGCGACGGTCACCGGGCGCCGTCGGCATCCGGCGCGGCCGAGGGCGCATCCCGATCGCTGACGTCGACCAGGAGCCGCCCGTGCCGGTCGCCGTAGGCAGGGAGCGCGTCCGGCCCGGCATCCGACGCGGGTGGTGGCTCCGGTCGATCCACTCCATCCGCCGCGACGAGGCGCACGACCACAGCTTTGGACACCGGGCAGTTGCTGCCCACCGCCACCGCGTCCAGCGGCACCAGGACGTTGCACTCCGGGTAGTAGGCGGCGGCGCACCCGCGCGGCGTCGGGTAGGCGACCACGCGGTAGTCGCGCACTGTGCGGTGGGAGCCGTCGGTCCACACCGACTCGACGTCGACGAGGCTGCCCGGATGCAGCCCGA
>JBOFJB010000132.1:0-1573 GCA_051650465.1 Dermatophilaceae bacterium
GGCTGGACGCACGGCGACCTCTCGCCGTACAACGTGCTGCTGCACGACGAGCGGCTCGTGCTCATCGACTGGCCGCAGGTGGTCGACGTCATCGGCAACCCGCAGGGGTTCGAGCTCCTCGCACGGGACGCCACCACGATGGCGGCCTGGTTCCGCCGCAAGGGCCTCGAGGTCGACGACGGCGAGCTCGTCGCCGACCTCGTGGCCGAGGCGACCAGCCGCTTCTGACGACGAGGCGCCGCCGGAGCGACCAGCCCCGGCGGCGCCTCACATGCTCGGCTCGAGCATGGAGTCGGTGTCAGTAGACGTTGACGCCGTAGGCGTTCAGCACCTCGGTGACCGGCTGGAAGTAGGTCGTACCGCCGAACGAGCAGTTGCCGTTGCCGCCGGAGGTCAGACCGAGCGCCGACGTGCCGGAGAACAGCGACCCGCCGCTGTCGCCGCCCTCGGCGCACACGGTCGTCTGGATCAGGCCGGACACGCTGCCCTCCTGGTAGTTGACCGTCGCGTTGAGCGCCTGCACGCTGCCGCTGCGCACGCCGGTCGTGCTGCCGCTCCGCGTCACCTGCTCCCCGACGACGGCGCTGCGCGCGCTGGTGATGTCCTGGTAGCTGCCGTTGTACAGCCACACCTGACCCGGCTTGGCGATGCTCTGGTTCGTGTACTGGACGATGCCGTAGTCGTTGCCGGGGAAGCTGCTGCCGGCGCGGCTGCCGAGCACCGTGGTGTTCGACGAGTTGGCATACCACGTGGAGCCGAGGGCCGTGCAGTGCCCTGCGGTGAGGAAGTACGAGGTACCACCGCCGTCGCGGACGTTGAAGCCGAGCGAGCACCGGCCGCCGCCACCGTAGATGGCCTCGCCGCCGCCGATGTGCTTCTCGAAGGTGCCCGCGACGTGCTTGACGCGCACGGTGTCCCCGAGTGTCTTCACGGCCGCGAGCACGGTCGCCTTCTCGGCCGCCGAGACGGTCTCGTCGAGGGAGACCAGCACGGTGTTGGTCTTCGGGTCCACAGCCCAGGCGGAGCCCGGCACACGAGCCTTGGCATCGAGCGTCGCTGTGGCGGAGGTCAGTTCGGCGACAGAGTTGTCGACCATGCGGACCTGTGCACCGGCGGCGCGCGCGGTCCTGGCGGTGGCGTCGTCGGTCGCGGTGACCACGACGGCGTCTCCCTCGGTGTAGACGCCGGGGCTGGTGGACTTCAGGCGCTCGGCCAGGCTGGCGGCCAGCGCATCCGCGTCCGGCGCGGCAGCTTTGGTCGTGCCCTCCACCGCCGTGGTGGCAGCGTGGGCAGTGGCGAAGGTGAACGACCCAGCGGTGAGGATGCCCACCGCGAGGGTGCAGGTCGTGCGGCGTAGGACGGTACGCATAGCTGTCATCTGGTGCTCCCTGGATCTCGGGTTCTTCCCGATCGGGACACGTCGTCTACGGTGTGAGGCCGACGTCCTCGGTGGTCTGGTTGACCGCCGATGTCGCGGAAGCGTGGTGGAGGTCACAACTGACGATCAAGGCGCTCCTACAACGTGGCAGCCGCGTCGAAATGGGGTATAAGTCCCGGCGATGCTCGACCTCGG
>JBOFJB010000133.1:0-3555 GCA_051650465.1 Dermatophilaceae bacterium
CCCGACGGGTCGAGCAGCCGAGCGGCTACCGCAACTTCGAGGAACCGGCGCGCCCATGGCCGGGTGAACGGCAGGATGAGGATGAAGCCCACCACGTCGGTGGCGAAACCCGGAGTCAGGAGCAACGTCCCCCCGACGAGGACCAGCGCGGCATCAGCGAGTTGGCGGCTCGGCATCCGGCCGCTGCGTAGCGCCTCGTTCAAGGCCCGGAATGTTCGGCCGCCCTCGCGCCGAACCAACCAGGCGCCGAGCAGCGACTCGGCAACCAGCAGCAGAAACGTCGGCCAGCCGCCGATCGCACGGCCGACCGCGACAATTGCCGCGACCTCGACAACCGGCACGACCAGCAGGGCGAGGAACACCCAGCGCAGCACCCGACGTCGCCGGGGACGGGTCGTCGGCCTGGTGGCGTCAGCCGGAGTCACAGGTGGTGCCACCTCGGCTCGCGTCGCGGGACCAGGGCCCGCAGTTGCTGCGCCCGATGCCGCACGCCCCACTCCGTGATCCGACGCAACGACTCGGCCATGATGCGGCCGCTCATCTTCGACGTCCCGACCTCACGCTCGACGAAGGTGATCGGGACCTCCACGACCCGCAGGCCCGCACGGACCGCACGCCAGGTGAGGTCGGTCTGGAAGCAATACCCCTGAGACGCAACGTCGCTCAAGCCCATCGCCCGCAGAGCCTGGGCTCGGTAGACGCGGAAACCGGCCGTGGCATCACGGACCGGCATCCCCAGCAACACCCGGACATAGAGGTTGCCCCCGACGGACAGTGCCTTGCGGTGCAGCGGCCAGTTCACGACCTTGCCGCCGGACACCCAGCGTGACCCGATGACGACGTCGGCGGTCGCCGCAGCCGCGAGCAGGCTCGGCAGATGCTCCGGCAGGTGTGAGCCGTCAGCGTCCATCTCGACCAGGGCGTCGTAGCCGCGGACCATCGCCCACCTGAAGCCGTCCAGATAGGCGGCCCCGAGACCCTCCTTCCCGGCCCGGTGGATGACGTGCGTCTTCGGGTCGGATGCGGCAAGGGCGTCTGCGACCTCACCGGTGCCGTCGGGGCTGTCGTCGTCGAGCACGACGATGTCCGCATCGGGCACGTGCACCCGGACGCCGCATACTGCAGCAGCGATCGTGTCGCGTTCGTTGTACGTCGGGATCAGGACCACAACCCGCTCCAGCGGTGGTCGGGCAGGGTGGGTCACGTCATGGTCCTCGTGGGGCGTCATTCGTCCGTCGGCGCCGCTCGCCGCACGGGTGTGCCGACTTTAACGTGACGACCGACGAGAACACTCCCGGTGCCGAGCACGACCAGCACGCCCAGCGACGCGAACTCCGGCAGGGGCCCCAGTCGGTCCGATGGCGAGCGCTCGGAGCGCAGCACCGGCCGACCCACGGACTGCTCGGCGGTGAACAGGCCGGTCCGCTGCGTTATCGAGCCGTCCGGCGCGACGACGCCCGACACACCCACCGTCGAGACGTGGATCACCGAGCGGCCGTGCTCGGCCGCTCGCACCCGGGAGATGGCGAGTTGCTGCTCCGACTCGGCGGTATAGCCGAAGGTCGCGTTGTTGGTCTGGACCAGGAGAAGGCCGTCCTGCGACCCCGCCGCGGCAACGCTCTCGCGGACCAACTTGTCGTAGGCCACCTCGAAGCAGATCGTCGGCAGGGCAAGGTAACTCCCGCCAGGTGCCGGCACCTGGAACACTTCGATGCTCTCGCCAGCGACGAAGTTGCCCGCCAGGTCGGCCGCCGGACTGAAGAGGCGAAAGAACTCACGGTGCGGGATGTACTCGGCGAACGGCACCGGATGCAGTTTGGTGTACCGCTGCGGGCTGGCGCCTCGCCCGTCGTAGAAGAGCGAGGTGTTGGAACTACGCCCTGGAGGCTCCGACAGCACCGCCCCGACGACGAGCGGGACGCCCGCCGCTTCACGTGCTCGCTCGACCTGAGCGGCCGCATCGGCGTTGCGGATCGGGTCGATGTCGGCGGAGTTCTCCGGCCAGACGACGAGCGTGAGATCGTCCGGTGCCCGGGTCATCAGCGACTCGGTGCCGCGCACGTGGTTGTCCAGCACGGCCCGACGCTCAGCGTTGAAGTCCAGGCCAGGAGTCGGCACGTTGCCCTGGACGAACCCGACTGCCGCAGTGCGACCGTCTGTCGGCAGCGGGATGACGCTCGCACCCCACGGCCCGACCGCCGCCGCCACGCCGAACACCACCACGGCCCGGCGGCGATCCGCCACGCCGAACCCGACAGCGAGGAGGCCGGCGCCGACCGCGGCGACGGCGAACGTCATCCCGGGGGCGCCAGCCCACCGCGCCACGTGCAGCAGTGGACTGTCGGACTGGCTGAATGCCAGTCGCGCCCAGGGGAACCCGCCATAGGGGGTGCTGCCCCGTGCCCACTCCTGCACCACCCAGGCCACCGGGATGACGGCCAGTGCGCTGAGGTGACGACCGCTGGCGACCAGCCGCCGACCGGCGAACCCGGTCACCGCACACATCGCCGCGACATAGAGAGCCTGCAGGACGGCCAGGGCCAACCAGGGAACCGGGCCGACGTAGGTGCCGGACCACGACAGGGTCGGCACGAAGTAGGCGAGTCCGCCGACCAGACCGACCGCGAACCCGCGCGGCCCCCCGGCGGTGATCGTGGCCCCGGCGAGCAGAGCGACGCCGACCGGGGCAAGCCACCAGAGGTCAACGGTAGGAAACGCCGACCACAGGGCGACACCCCCAGCGACAGCGGCTGCGAGACGCTGCCAGAGGCGGATTGGCCGGTCGGAGGTCGACCGCCCGACCGACGACCCCGGAGGGTCGGTGGCGGCCGGAGGTACCGCCGAAGTCACGGCAGCGGGGCGGTCATCGAGCACTCGTCCACCGTAGGTCACCGCGCTGGTGGCATGACGACCACGCCGCGAGCGTCGTCGGGAAATGGCAGGCCCTTCTCCCCGGCAGGGTGATGGCCTCGGGCTCGCGTGAGGTCGTGGATGCGATGGCCAGGACGGCGAGACCCGGCAGGTCGGCGCCGAGGGACTTCTCGGCCACGTGGTCGACCCCGAGCACGTGGGTTGGGACTACGCGCCCCAGGTCGTGGGAGCCTCGTCGCGCCGCCTGGACCCGGCCGGCCGGGACTCGACGCTTGACTTCGTGCGCGCTCGAAGCGATGAGGTCGACCTATCGACCCCATGAAGGAGCACTGATGAAGTACCGCACGATCGGTACCGATCCCGCCCGCACCCGCGAGGTGAGCGCGCTCGCCCTGGGCGCGATGTGGTTCGGCACCCGCACCGACGAGGCGACCGCGTTCGGCATCCTCGACCGGTTCCTCGAGGCCGGCGGCACGTTCGTCGACACCTCGAACAACTACGCATTCTGGGTTAACGGTACCCAGGGTGGCGAGAGCGAGGCCGTCCTCGGCCGCTGGCTCGCCGACCGCGGCGTGCGCGACCGCGTGGTCGTCGCGACCAAGGTCGGCGCCCGGCCGCTCGCGCCGGCGCGCGACTTCGCCGACATCGAGGGCCTCTCCCCCGCCGTCGTGCGCGAGCAGGCCG
>JBOFJB010000134.1:0-6277 GCA_051650465.1 Dermatophilaceae bacterium
CCCCCACAGACGACGCCACGTCCTGCCCGGTCGTATCGGCGTTCCACCTAGAGAAGAGTCCTGAGGAGGACACCAGTGGCGAAGGCAAAGTTCGAGCGGACCAAGCCGCACGTCAACATCGGCACCATCGGTCACATCGACCATGGCAAGACCACACTGACGGCGGCGATTTCGAAGGTCCTGCACGACAAGTACCCGGATCTGAATCCGCAGTTCGCGTTCGATGACATCGACAAGGCGCCCGAAGAGAAGCAGCGCGGCATCACCATCTCGATCGCGCACATCGAATACCAGACCGAGAGCCGTCATTACGCGCATGTCGACTGCCCGGGGCACGCCGACTATGTGAAGAACATGATCACCGGTGCGGCGCAGATGGACGGTGCGATCCTCGTCGTCGCGGCCACCGACGGCCCGATGCCGCAGACCAAGGAGCACGTCCTCCTCGCGCGTCAGGTCGGTGTGCCCTACATCGTCGTAGCGCTTAACAAGGCCGACATGGTCGACGACGAGGAGATCCTCGAACTCGTCGAGATGGAGGTCCGCGAACTGCTCTCCACCTATGAGTTCCCCGGCGACGACCTCCCGGTGATCAAGGTCTCGGCGCTCAAGGCGCTCGAGGGCGACGCCGAGTGGGGCAAGAGCGTGCTCGACCTCATGGACGCCGTCGACACCTACATCCCCGAGCCGGAGCGCGAGACGGACAAGCCGTTCCTCATGCCCGTCGAGGACGTCTTCACCATCACCGGTCGCGGCACCGTGGTCACCGGTCGGATCGAGCGTGGCATTCTCAACGTCAACGAGGAGGTCGAGATCGTCGGCATCCACACCGGCCCGGCGACTAAGACCACCGCTACCGGCATCGAGATGTTCCGCAAGCTCCTCGACGAGGGGCGCGCGGGTGAGAACGTCGGCCTGCTGCTTCGCGGCATCAAGCGTGAGGATGTCGAGCGCGGCCAGGTCGTCGTCAAGCCCGGCTCGATCACTCCGCACACGGGGTTCGATGCGAACGTCTACATTCTCTCGAAGGACGAGGGCGGCCGGCACACGCCGTTCTACGACAACTACCGCCCGCAGTTCTACTTCCGCACCACGGACGTCACCGGTGTCGTCAAGTTGCCCGAGGGCACCGAGATGGTCATGCCCGGTGACAACACCGAGATGCAGGTCGAGCTGATCCAGCCGATCGCCATGGAGGAAGGCCTGCGTTTCGCGATCCGCGAGGGCGGTCGCACCGTCGGTGCCGGGCGGGTCACGAAGATCACCCAGTGACCTGAGTCCCGCTCGCTCAAGCAGGCCGTCCACGGGCCCGCACCCGATGAGGGTGCGGGCCCGTGGGCGTTCCGAGGAAAGTTGGGTGCCGCTCAGTCGCGGGCATCGAGCCACTCCTCGCGGCTGAGCTCGGCGTGGAACTCGCCCTGCTCGGCTCCTGGTAGGGGCTCGTCCCACTCACGGTGCTCGACCCCGGTGTGGCGCATCCCGAGCTTGGTCATGACCGCCCGGCTGGCGAGGTTGACCGTCATCGTCTCGGCGACAACTCGCTCGAGACCCACGGCGTCGAAGCCGTGGTCGAGCACCGCCCGCGCACCTTCGGTGGCGAGCCCGCGCCCCCACGCCCACGGATGCAGACGCCAGCCGATCTCGGCCAGCCCAGGCCCGTGGGGCACGAGCAGCCAGCAGCCGACGAGCCGGTGCTCCTCGTGCCCGGCCCAGTAGCCCAGGCGCATCGCGTCGTGCGCCGGGTCGAGCCGCGCGAGCGTGCGCTCGCGCGCGTCGGCGGCCGTCCGCGGCCGGTTGAGGTAGCGCATCACCGCGGGGTCCGCGTCGAGCGCTTCGAGTTCGGCGAGGTCATCCCACCCGAGCGGTCGTAGGGCGAGACGCTCGGTCGTGAGCACCGGACGCCCTCGCGGCGGTCGTCGAGGCGTCACTCCGCAACCGCGCCGAGAACGGTGGCAGCCTCGGCGAGCAGCGCGTCACGCACTCGACCGATCGCTGGGGACGGGCCCATCGAGCGTCGCCAGGTCATCATCACCCGTCTGGTCGGTACCGGATCGGTGAGCGGCACGGCGACGACCGAGGGAGGCAGCGTCTCTCGTCCGAGTCGCGGAACCAGACTGACACAGACGCCCTCGGCGACCAGGCCGATGTGGGACGAGAACTCGACGGACCAGTAGCGGATGCGAGGTCGCGCGCCATGCTGGTCGAACATGTGGAGGAGCCAGCCGTGGCACACCGAGCCCTCCGGGGCGCACACCCACTCGTCGGCGACGAGCTCTCGCGCCGAGGCACTCGACGTTCCAGCCAGCGGATGGTCGGAGGGGACCAGGGCGTCCGCGACATCGATCCCCAGGACAACCGTCTCGACGTGTGCGGGGAAGGGAAGCGGGAGGTGTCCCCAGCTGTGCACGATCGCCGCATCCGCGCTCCCCGACGCCACCAGGTCGACCGCCTCGCGTGGCTCGTTCTCGACGAGGGTGACCTCGATCCCGGGCTCGTCGGCTCGAAGCCGCCGCAGGGCCGGCGCGACGAGGCCTCGGACAGCTGTCGAGAAACCGACGAGACGCACTGCACCGGTCACCGGGCCGCCGGTGACCCGGCCGAGCCCCGACTCGAGGGTTTCGAGCCGGGCGACCACCTCGGCACCCTCGTCGACCAGGTGCCGGCCCAGCTCGGTGAGTACGACACCACGCCCAACTCGGTCGAGCACGGAACCGCCGACGCGTCGTTCGAGCCGTTTGACCTGCTGGGAGACCGCTGATGGCGTGTAGCCGAGTTCGGCCGCCGCGCCGATGATCGAGCCGGTGCGGCGCACGGCCGACAGCGTCACGAGATGCTCCACCGCGATCATGCAGCAACGCTACACAGTGATGTCGAGAAGGTATTGCTGGTGATTCACGAAGGTGCGGATGGAGGA
The DNA here is from genome assembly GCA_051650465.1 of Dermatophilaceae bacterium. Taxonomy (GTDB): domain Bacteria; phylum Actinomycetota; class Actinomycetes; order Actinomycetales; family Dermatophilaceae; genus JBOFLG01. The sequence continues at coordinate 2,915 of JBOFJB010000134.1, forward strand.
TGACGGAGTGCCGCTTCGAGACATGCTCGCCGCAAGTGCCGTCATGGTGGTGTGGGGCGTCAACTTCGTCGTCATCGACTGGGGCTTGCGCGATGTGCCACCGCTGCTTTTTGTGGCGCTTCGATTCGCGGTCGTGGTCTTCGCATTGCCGTTCGTCGCGCGTCCGGCGGCGCCGCTGCGGAGGATTCTCGCGGTCGGTGCCGCGATGAGCCTGGGTCAGTTCGCGCTGCTGTACTCCGCTCTCGCCGTAGGGATGCCGCCCGGACTCGCCTCGCTCGTCCTCCAGCTCCAGGCCGCGGTCACCGTCGTTGTCGCGGCCATCGTGCTCGCGGAGCGGCCCCTTCCCGTGCAGTGGGCAGGTGTTGCGACCGGAGTCGGCGGACTCGGGGTCGTCGCCGTCGGTCGAGGCGGCGCCGTCCCGCTCATCGGGCTCGTGCTCACTCTGGGAGCAGCGGTGTCGTGGGCCGTCGGCAACGTCCTCGTGCGCCGCTTGGAGGTTCCCGGCGGTCTAGGCCTCACCGTATGGTCGGCGCTTGTCGTGCCGCTGCCCATGCTCGCCCTCTCCATGCTGCTCGACGGGCCTGCGACCGTGGTCAACGCGCTCGGTTCGCTCACGGCGCGGGCCTGGCTCTCGACGCTCTACACGGCAGGGGTGGCCTCGCTCGTCGGGTACGCCGTGTGGAACCGACTCCTGGAGAAGCACCCTGCGTCGCAGGTGGCTCCGTTCACGCTCCTCGTCCCGCCGATCGGCATCCTCGTCGCCTGGCTAGTGGCGGGGGAGCGACTCACTCTCGCAAGCGCCACCGGCGGGCTCCTTCTCGTGGGCGGTGTTCTGCTCGTTGTTCTCGGCCCGCGGGTCGTCGGGAGGCCGCAGCACACCAAGGTGCCGACTCATGGAGACCGACGTCAGCGGCGGTAGCCGGCCGACGCCGACCGTGCCGGCGGCCATTGTCAAGCGCCGCCGGTCGACCCGGAGTTCACATCGACTCGATTTGGACTGGTCGCGCGGCGTCTGGCACACTTGCCAGGTTGCTTGGCGAGCGCCTGCGGCCCACGGGTCAAAGTCGTTAACCGCGGCAAGAGCATGAACCGCCATCACGGCGGGGCGGCTTGTCAGCGAGGTGCCAGGCCCCGGTTCTACCGGGACACCCGATCCAACGGATGAATTGCGGGAGAGCCGCGCGCCGCTGGACTGCGGAGTAAGGGCGACACGCCCGACCGCGGGGGTCGGAGGTCGCGATCAGGCCGGCATCGATGCATTAAACGGCGAGAGAGAGACGGAACATCAGATGGCGGGACAGAAGATCCGCATCCGGTTGAAGTCGTACGACCACGAGGTCATCGACAGTTCAGCGCGCAAGATCGTCGACACCGTGACCCGTGCCGGCGCGACTGTGGTCGGCCCGGTGCCGCTGCCGACGGAGAAGAACGTCTTTTGCGTCATCCGATCGCCGCACAAGTACAAGGACAGCCGCGAGCACTTCGAGATGCGCACCCACAAGCGCCTCATCGACATCATCGACCCGACGCCCAAGGCTGTCGACTCGCTGATGCGCCTCGACTTGCCGGCTGACGTCAACATCGAGATCAAGCTCTGAGGCTCACGATGACAACCACAGCCACCACAACCCAAAAGGGCCTGCTGGGCACCAAACTCGGCATGACTCAGGTATGGGATGAGAACAACCGGCTGGTGCCGGTCACCGTCATCCAAGCCGGTTCCAACGTCGTCACCCAGGTGCGCGATGTGGAGACCGACGGCTACGCAGCCGTACAACTCGGGTACGGCGTAGTCGACCCGCGCAAAGTCACCAAGCCGCTCACGGGACACTTCGACAAGGCGGGGGTCACGCCCCGCCGGTTCGTCGTCGAGGTGCGGACGGCTGATGCCGCCGACTACGCCGTGGGCCAGGAAATCGGCCCCGATGCCTTCGAGGTCGGTCAGCGTGTCGACGTCACCGGCCGCACCAAGGGCAAAGGCTTCGCCGGGGTGATGAAGCGGCACGGCTTCAAAGGTGTCTCCGCGTCGCACGGCGCTCACCGCAACCACCGCAAGCCCGGGTCGATCGGTGGCTGCGCCACGCCGGGCCGGGTGTTCAAGGGCATGCGGATGGCTGGCCGAATGGGTGGCGAGCGTCAGACGACGCAGAACCTCGTCATTCACGCCGTCGACACTGATAGAGGTCTGCTGCTGGTCAAGGGCGCTGTGCCTGGCCCACGTGGCGCCGTGGTCCTCGTTCGTACCGCCTCGAAGGGAGCCTGATCCGGATGTCGACCAGCACCCTCTCCGTCGATCTTCCGTCAGAGATCTTCGACGTCCAGACCAACGTCCCATTGATCCACCAGGTGGTGGTCGCCCAGCGCGCCGCAGCACGCCAGGGCACCCACGCGACCAAGACTCGTGGCCAGGTCCGCGGTGGCGGTCGCAAGCCATACCGCCAGAAGGGCACTGGACGCGCTCGTCAAGGCTCGACCCGGGCGCCGCAGTTCGCTGGCGGTGGCACGGTGCACGGCCCGCAACCGCGCGATTACAGCCAACGAACCCCGAAGAAGATGAAAGCCGCGGCGCTACGGGGGGCTCTGTCTGACCGTGCTCGTCATAACCGCATCCACGTGGTGGCCGCGGTCGCGACCGGCGAGACGCCGTCCACCAAGGAGGCTAAGGCGCTCCTGGCGTCCCTCACCGATCGCACCAATCTGCTCGTGGTGCTTGATCGAAGCGACACCACATCACTGAAGTCGGTCCGCAATCTAGAGAACGTCCACGTCCTCGCGGTCGACCAACTCAACACCTACGACGTGCTGTGCGCGGACGACGTGATCTTCACCAAAACTGCTTTCGACACCTTTGTCGCGCGGGCGGCGGTGACCACCGCGACCGACGCGGCCAGCGATCCCACACGCACGCGCGAGGAGCCAACGTCACCCGAAGGAGATGTCACCGTCACCGGGGCGCCCTCGGCCGTCGAGCCCACGACGGCCCCGGCCGCCACCGCGGGGCTCCCTCGTGGTGCTGTGGCGGCGCTCGAAGACGGCAGCGCACCGGCGGGTTGCACCGTCAAGGGCAACGGCGACTCCGGCCTTTACCACCTTCCAGGTGGGCGCTGGTACGAATCCACCGTCGCCGAGTTGTGGTTCGAGGATGAAGCCGCTGCTCAGGCTGCCGGATTCACCAAGGCCGGGAGCAGGAAGAAGGAGGACACCAAGTGACCCAGGGCAAGAATCCCCGCGATATCTTCATCGCTCCAGTGGTCTCGGAGAAGAGTTACGGCCTGCTCGACGAGGGCAAGTACACCTTCGTCGTCGACCCCCGCTCGAACAAGACCGAGATCAAGATCGCTGTCGAGCAGGTCTTTGGTGTCA
>JBOFJB010000135.1:0-2277 GCA_051650465.1 Dermatophilaceae bacterium
ACGTCAGGATGACGCCCGCCCCCGCCCGCTTGATGCCCACCAGTGACTCCATGACCACCCGCTCGCGGTCGACCCAGCCACGGTCAGCAGCGGCGACGATCTGGGCGTACTCGCCCGAAATCTGGTACGCCGCAACGGGTACCGGTGAGGCGTCAGCTACCGCCCGGACGATGTCGAGGTGCGGGCCGGCCGGCTTGACCATGACGATGTCGGCGCCCTCGGAGACATCGAGGGCCATCTCACGCAGCGCTTCGTCCGTATTGGCGGGGTCCTGCTGGTAGGTGGCCCGGTCGCCGACCAGCGAACTGTTCACCGCCTCGCGGAACGGGCCGTACAGCCCTGAGGTGTACTTGGCCGCATAGGCGAGCACCGCGGTATCGGTGCACCCGGCCGCGTCGAGGGCGGCGCGCACGTGCCCCACCTGGCCGTCCATCATCCCGGACAGGCCGAGCACGTGAGCCCCGGTGGCGGCCTGCGCGAGCGCCATCGTGGCGTACCGCTCGAGCGTGGCGTCGTTGTCGACCGAGCCGTCAGGCGCAAGCACGCCGCAGTGACCGTGGTCGGTGAACTCGTCGAGGCAGAGGTCGGCCATCACCACGAGTTCCTCCCCGACCGCGCTCGCCACTCGACGCAGCGCGACGTTGAGGATTCCGTTCTCGTCGTCGGCGCCTGAGCCGTGGGCGTCTTTCACCGCCGGGACCCCAAAAACCATGATGCCGCCGAGCCCAGCCTCGGCACATCGATTCGCCTCCACCACAAGGGAATCCAGCGTGTGTTGCACGACTCCAGGCATCGCCGACACTGGCCTCGGGACGTCGATGCCCTCTCGCACGAACACGGGGAGCACCAACTCGGCAGGATGCAGCCGCGTCTCGGCCACCAGTCGACGCAGCGCCGCTGTTCGGCGCAGCCGGCGGGGCCGCTCAGTCGGGAAACCCATACCCGACGGCGTGGCTCAGGTCGCGCGCCGGCAATGGCACGGCCGTGATCGGCGAGCGCGTCGACGAGGACGTCCGCGGCCGGCTCCGTGGCGAGGACGTCGACCCGCAAGCCGTGTTCCTCGGCAGTCCGAGCGGTGGCCGGGCCAATGCACGCCACGACAGTGCACGGGTGTGGCTTGCCGGCGATGCCGACGAGGTTGCGCACCGTCGAACTCGACGTGAAAAGCACCGCGTCGAACGCGCCACCCTTGATGGCGTCGCGGATCTCCTGGGCTGGCGGCGCGGCGCGCACCGTGCGGTAGGCGGTAACGTCATCGACCTCCCAGCCCGAGGCGACCAGGCCGGCGACCAGAGTGTCCGTGGCGATGTCGGCCCGCGGCAGGAAGACCCGGTTGATCGGGTCAAGATCCGCATCGAACGGTGGCCATGTCTCGAGCAGACCGTGCGCGGACTGCTCCGCCGCCGGCACGAGGTCAGGGTTGATACCCCACTCCCGCAGCGCGTCCGCGGTGACCCCACCGACGGCCGCGACCTTGAGACCGGCGAACGACCTGGCGTCAAGGCCGAACTCGTCGAATTTCTCTCTGATCGCCCGCACCGCGTTGACCGAGGTGAAGCCGATCCACTCGTAGCGGCCCGTCACCATGCCCTTGACCGCCCGCTCGAGTTGCTGCGGAGTGCGCGGCGGCTCGACCGAGATGGTCGGGACGACGGTGGCGTGTGCGCCGTGGTGCTCGAGCCGGGCGATGGTGGTCCCGGACTGCTCCTTGGTCCGGGGCACCAGGACATCCCAGCCGAACAGCGGCTTGGTCTCGAACCACGACAGCCTCTCGCGCAGCGGAACCGTCGGGCCGACCACGGCGAGCACCGGGAACCGACCGTCGGCGACCGCAGCCGCCGCGTTGTCCAGCGTCGTGGCCACGGTGCGCTGCTCGGTGGTCGTGCCCCGCTCGGTGACCGCGACCGGCGTCGCGGCGTCGCGGCCGGATGCCAGCAGAGTGTCGAGGGTCCGCGAGGTCTTGTCCGGTGCGCCGATGACGACCACGGTCACCTTCGGGTCGAGCGCGCCGGCGAGATTGGGCGCCGAACTGCCCGCGGCCACGACATGCACTCCGGTCGACGTGGCGGACGTCAGCGGCACACCGGCGTACGACGGCACCGCGGTGACCGAACTGACTCCGGGGACCACCTCGAGGGAGATGCCGGCCTTGGCGCAGGCTTGAGCCTCCTCGGCCAATCCGTTGAACATCGCCGGGTCGCCATCCATGAGACGCACCACCAACCCACCGGAGTGCGCCTTGGCCGCCTTGACGACGAGTTTGGCCCGTGCAGCGTG
>JBOFJB010000136.1:0-2286 GCA_051650465.1 Dermatophilaceae bacterium
GCAGTGGCGTATCGAGGCCGAGCGGGATACGCCGAGTGCGGTGATGTTCCATGACGTGACGTACTCGCCGGTGAAGTCGGTGACGGTGCTGCACACCGCGTTCGAGCGGGCCGCGGTCGAGGCCACCGCCCGCGGCGACTACGACGGTGCCGCCCGGTGGGCCGCGAAGGTCAAGGAGGTCAACGACGCGATCGAGGTCGCGAACGACGTCATGCTGGCCCACCTCGCCGAGCATGGTGGGTTCGCCCGGACCGGGCGGCACGGGGCGAAGTCCGCGACGGGGCGGTGGGTCGACGCCCACGACCTGACCGTGGCCTCGTTCTACCAACACACCAGCCGTGACCTGGACCCTCAGTTGCACGTGCATAACGCGGTCCTGAACCGGGTCCAGTGCCCCGACGGGCAATGGCGCGCGTTGGACTCGCGCGCGATGTACGCCGCGAAGCAAGGCGCGGGCGCGGTCGCCGAACGCGCCCTCGAAGTCGAACTGTCCCGCCGGCTCGGGGTGTCCTGGACGATGCGCGCCGATGGCGTCGCCCGCGAGATCGACGGGGTGGACGCCGCCGCGATGGACCTGTTCTCGAGCAGGTCCCGCACCCTGACCGCCCGAGCCAAGGAATTGATCGAGCAGGCCGAGGCCCGGTTCGGGCGGACCCTGACCAGCCTGGAGCGGGACCGGCTCCGCCGGCAGGCGTCGATGGCGACCAGGCGGGCGAAGACCCACCACGGCGAAACCCGCGCCGGCCTGTTGGACCGGTGGAACGCTGAACTGTCCGGGGAGGTCGCCGGGGGCCTGGCCCGGATCGCGCACCGGTTCAACGGCCCGGTCAGGGCACCGCGGGGGGAGAAGTGGTCACCGTCGGCGGTGATCGCCCAAGCCGTCGAGGCCTGCCACGCCGGCACCACCACAACCACCGGACCCGCCGGCCCCGGCGGAACGGGTGGCGGGTCTGGTGGGTCGGGTGGGGATGGGCGGGCGACGTTCGGGCGGTCCGAACTGACCCGGCAAGTGCTGCTCGCACTACCGGACCACCTCGGGTCGGTGACCGCGGCGGAGGTGCGTGATGTCGCTGAGCGCCTGGTCGACGCCGCGCTGGCGGGGGATGGTGTGGTGCAAACTGCCGGGCACGAACTCGGGTCCGAACCCGCATCCTCGCGCCTGGGGGATGGGCGGGCGGCGACGGTCGCGCCGGGGTCGCAGCGGTGGGCCGGTACGGGGCACGTCGAGGCGGAGATCGCGCTCCTGCGGGCGGCTGGTGTTCACGGGCGCCGCCGTTTGAACAGTGCCGATGTGCAGGCGTGGCTCGACGGAGAGGGGGAGCGGCTCTCCCCAGCCCAACGCGAAGCGGTGGCCGGCCTGGCGTGCTCGGACGCTGCGCTGTCGGTGTTGATCGGGCCGGCCGGGACGGGGAAGTCCTTCGCCGCCGGACATTTGGCCGCGGTGTGGGCCGACCTGTCTTACGGCGGGCGGGTCGTCGGGGTCGCGACCGCGCAACTCGCCGCCGACGTCCTGCGCGATGACGGCGTCGAGGTCACCGCGAACGTGACCGCGTTCCTCACCGCACACAAACGCCTCACCGCCGGCGCGGTCCTCCCTGGTGATGAACGGCTCCGCCTCGGGTCGCGGGACGTGCTCCTCGTCGATGAAGCCTCCATGCTCGACACTGCTGCGTTGACCGGGCTCCGGAAGGTTGTCGAGGACGCCGGCGCCCGGATGATCTTGATGGGCGATCCCCGCCAACTCGGCGCCGTCGGCGCCGGCGGCCTGATGAGCACCGTCGTCGACCACGGCGCGCAGACCTACACCCTCTCGGAGGTGCGCCGGTTCACCGCCGACTGGGAACGCGACGCCTCCCTACGCCTGCGCGACTCTGATGAGAGCGTGATCGCGGAGTACGACCGCCGCGGGCGGGTCATCGACGCCGGTACCGAAGCCGCCACCGTCGCCGCGATCGCCCGCGCCGCGGCCGCGGACCGGCTCGCCGGCCACGCCGTGCACGTCACCGCACCATCGAACCGTCTCGCCGGTGAGGTCGCCGCCGCGATCCGGGCCCACCTCGTCACCGCCGGACAGGTGACCGAACACGGTGTCGTCCTCGGCCGCGACGGCTGCACCGCCGGAGTCGGAGACATCGTCCAAGCCCGCCGGATCGACCGCGACCTCGGCCTGGTCAACCGCGAAACCTACAAAGTCCTCAAAGCCCACACCGAGGACGGTTTAGAGGTGGTGTCCACCACCACCGGCAAAACACTCACCATGCCCGCGACCTACGTCGCCCACGACGT
>JBOFJB010000137.1:0-5454 GCA_051650465.1 Dermatophilaceae bacterium
GTCCTTGCCGGGGAAGGGGACTTCGACATCGCCGACCCTGCACCAACGGGCCCCACGTGCACCCCCCGACACGCCAGTCACACTGCCGCGCAACGCTGCTCGACCCACCACCCAGCACCCTGATGAGAAAACCTCACTGTGTCCAGAGCCGTGGCGCGGGGCCAAGCGTCAAACGTGGCGCGGCGGCCAGGAGTCGCGCAACCTTCGTTCCAAGATCGCCGGATCACCGTCGTAGATCAGGTGGGGCTCACCCTCCTGTGGAGGGATAAAGCGAACCGCATACCGCTCTAGGTCACCTTCGGTGAAATAGATCGAATTAGGGTCGTCCTCGTGAAACTTGTTTCTCTTGCTAACTCTCCTCCATAATTCGTCGTGCTCGACCGCCAGGTATACGAGCACCGCAGTCGCGCCGACGTGCTCGGCGACTTCACGCCATTGCTGCCGATCCTCGGGCGTCCACAGGCCGTGGTCAACAACAACGTCCTTCCCAGACTTAAGAAGTTCTCCTAGGGCTCCCCGCATGTCTTCAAGAATCGGCCGCTCAAGATCAGGAAATACCCCGCGCGGAAAATCGACACCGTAGACCCCGTGACGCTTAAACATTTCCTCATCCGGGCAGATTCGCACGTACCCCCGATCAGCGAGTGCGCGAGCAAGTGTCGTCTTACCGGAACCAGGTAGGCCCGCCATGAGAACGCAGGAAGGTGCGGCTGGCTCCGCATGACTCACGCAGGTATCTCCGACTCCGCCCGCCACGTACGCCCCGGTGAGCCTAGGTCAACGCCGTATTCAACGACGTGGCCGTCACTGTCAACGAACTTGGCAGTCATCACCACTACGGGTTCCGGCTGTGCGTTGTCTCCACTTATTTCCAAGAGCCTAGCGATTTCTGGCGTCAGGAAGGAGGCTGACACGGTATCAACACGGTGCGTGATCTTCTTTCCGGTCGCCTGTGAAATGAGTTGTAGCGATGTGCCTCCAGTCAATCGCTCGCTGGCGAGAAGTTGCGGAATCAGCGCTGCATATCGCATTGGAAGCCATGAGGTGCTGTGCGCGACGATCCCGTGCCGGTCCCGATAGATCCGGCTTCGGCGAATGACCTCCCCGCCGGGCTCGATATTCAATGCTTGCGCCACATCGTCCGGCGCCGGCACGACGGACGCTGCGTGAGAGTCCGACCGCTCGCCGGCCCCCCAACTCGACCCAGTGCGGCGACCGCGGTCGTGACGCTGTGCGCCTGACGACATTGGTGCCGGCTGGTCGAGCACCTCAGTGCCGATGCCGTGAATCCCGCGAACAAGTCCCTCGTCACGGAGCGTTCGAAGCGCCTTCTCGACGGTGCCTGTGCTGACCCTCCACTCCTCAGCGAGTGCCTTGATGCTCGGCAGCAGCGTCCCCGGCTGCACGTCGCCCGCCGCGATCGCCTGCGCGTAGTGCGCCGCAATCCTGGCGTAGGGCGCCCGGTTGTCCGCTGGAACTGGCACTTCTTCACTCCGACCGTCGCATCGCTGTCCCTGCCCTCACTGTATCGCCCGTGCCGCAGGGAACCCCACGCCACTACTTGACACCCTAGGGAACCCTATGGAACCCTGGGTAACACAGGGCGCACCGGGCGCCCTGGTTCACAAGGAGTGGTGACCATGGAAGCAACGCAGGAGGCGCGAGCCTTCTACAGCGTCGCGGAGACCGCGCGGCTGCTCAGGATGTCTGAGATGACGCTGTACCGAGCGATCAGGGCGCGGGAGTTCCCGGCGGTTCAGGTTCGTGGCCGGCTGGTCGTGCCGGCTCAGGCGATTGAGAACCTGGTCGAGGCGGCGATGTCGAGCACGGTCCAGACACAGGAACACCCCGGCGGGGTTGCGGCCCGCCGGGGTGTAGCGCCGAAGGCCTCTGATGGAGAGCGGTTGACGCAGGTCGAGGGTATCGCTGGGGGGCTGGCATGAGCGCCGCAGCGAGTGCGCATCGTCGGCCGTGGGTCGGTTCGGGTGAGGACGGGGCGCGTCGTAGTGCCCGGATGGACCGGGACGAGGCCGACCTGCTGAGTTGGAGTAACGACCGGAAAGACCGGCTAATCGAGTCGGCCGAGCGGTGGGAGCAGCAGGCGCACGACCTGGTGCTGGAGCGGGTCGGTGCCCGGCCGTCGTTGGCGACGGTCGAGCAAGAGGTCGGGTCGGAGGACTGGCTGGCTGGGTTGGCGTTGCTGGGGTTGTGCCCGGTGGTGGCCAGGGATGCTGCCCGGTTCACGGAGTGGTCTCGGGATGACGGGTCGTACACCTACGACGGTGAGCGCGAGGATCGGATGGGGACGTTCCATCCGCAGCCGTTGATGGATTGGGCGGCGTGGGCCGCTGACGTTGATGGGTGCTGCCGCGGGTGGTCGACCACGGAATGGCGACTGTACGAACTCGTCACGGGTATCACCGTGGAGGACCGGCCGATGCAGTTGAGCAGTGTGCTCACCGGGCTCGGGTCGTGGGAGGCGCAGGCGTTGACCATCGTCGTGGAGTGGGCCAGCGGCGGGAACCAGAGGGACCTGCCCGGCCGGGTCGCGGTAGGGCCGGCGATCTTCTGTAACTGCCCACCCGCCGACTAGCCCCGCCCGGACCCTTCCTCGTTTCGTCACTTCTCGCCGCCGACGTCGGTGGGTGGGTTGGTCGCGCCCGAAACCGGGTGCCCAGCCCGCCCACCGCGCGGCCCCCTCTCCCCGTTCACTTCCCCCTTCCTTGTTTGGAGTTGTCATGTTTTGGCGCACTCTTCGAGCCTTGCGGCACTACCCGCGACGCCTCGGCCTGACCGGTCTGGTCCTGACCCTCCTCGCTGCGGCCACGGGTTGGTGGGCCCCGTTGCAGCACCACCTCACTGTGGCCGCCGCGGTGGTGGTGGGTGGGACGTTCGCGTGGTGGGTGGTGTACCGGCTCGTGGTGCCGGTGACGACCAGTACGTGGGTGGCCCGCCGGGATGACGACGCCGAGCACGCTGGCGGGGTCGCGTCCCGCCTCGACATCGGGGAACTGGCGTCGGCGGGGGCGATGCGCCGACGGGCGTGCACCCTTCGCCCGTCCCTTGGGTCGCTGTCGTGGTGGTCGCGTCGGCGGTTCCCGGTGACCGGGTACGCGGTGCAAGTCCTGACCGCGGGGTGGGTGCGGTCCACGTCGGTGGTGTGGTCCCCGTGTGAGGCGGTCACGCTACGCCTGGGCGGGCCACGCATCGGGTAAGTCCGGGTCGTTGGCGTGCCACGCCCTCGACGCGCCAGGAGCGTTGATCTTGGCGAGTACCCGAACCGACCTGCTCAACCTCACCCGCGAGGCCCGAGCCGCCGTCGGCGGTGTGGTGGTGTTCAACCCGACCGGCCTCGGCGGCCTGCCATCCACGGTGCGCTGGACGCCCCTGACCGGGTGCGCCGAGTTGGCGACGGCGCAGCGCCGCGCCGCGGACTTGATCCCGCAGAGCCACGGCGAGGCGGAGCGGTGGGACGCCCAAGCCCGGGGCCTGTTGACGATCCTGCTCCACGCCGCGGCCCTGTCCGGGGGGAACATGCGCACCGTCCTGTCGTGGGTCAGCCCCGCCGACGACACCTCCCGCGACGAAGTCCTCCAAGCCCTAGCCGCGTCATCCTCGTTTCGGGCGGTCGCCTCGGAGGTGCGGTCGATCTTCGGGACCAACGACCGCACCTTGACCTCGATCACCACGACCCTGCTACCGGCGGTGCGGTGGCTCGCCGACGAAACCGCGGCCCAGGTCGGGGACGCGCCGGTGGACCACCCGGACCAACTCGACGTCCAAGCGTTGGTCGCCGACGGCCGTGACTCGCTGTACCTGATCGGTCGGGAAGGCGCCTGCCGGGCACTGGTCGGGGCGCTCACTGCGGAGATCGCGCACCAAGCCCGGATGGTCGCCGCCGGCTGCCCAGCCGGGCGCCTCGATCCACCGTTGACGTTGGTCCTGGACGAAGCCCCGTTGACGTGCGGGCCGATCCCGTTGCACGACTGGACCGCGGACATGGGCGGGCGCGGGGTCACGATCCACCTCGCCGCGCAATCCCTCGCGCAGTTGCGGGACGTGTGGGGCGCCGATCGGGCCGACGCGATCATGGGCAACGTCGGTTCCCTGCTGGTGTTCGGCGCGGTCAAAGCCGCCGCCGACCTCGAACGGCTCTCCACCCTGACCGGCACCCGCCTGGTGCAGGTCGACGAAGACGACCGCCGCCCGGTCCCGGTGATGACCCCAGCACAGATCTCCGCACTACCCCCAGGTGTCGCGCTCCTCCTGCAGAACGGGCTGCGCCCCATCATCGGCCTCGCGCCCATGGCCTGGGACCGCTCAACCACCGGGCGCCGGTACCCACGCGCCCAGGCCTGGCTACACCGCCTCAGGCTCGACCGCCTGGCGCACCTGACCGCCAAGGCGACCACGGCAGCGACGGCGGCGGTGAGAGCGCGACTCGCACCCACTAACCGGGCCGCGGTCGATGACGCGCCGACCACCGAGCCGACCACGACCACGCCCGAGGCGCCGAGCACGGCCGAGGCCGAGGCGCCGACTGCTGCCGCGGATGACGCGCCGACTGCTGCCGCGGATGACGCGCGTACCGGCGCGGGACGGGGCGCGGCGGTATGACGCCCACCCAGCCCCTCGACGGCGACGGTGACGCGGTCGCGCTCGAGATACGACGCGGGAACCCAGCCCGCGCGGAAGCGATCTGGGCGGACCACCTCGCCTGCGGCATCCGCCCCACCGTCACCACCAGTCAGGGTCGCGGCGTGGTCCCGGCCGCGACGACGTGGTGGCCCGACCTGACCGGCCACCACCGCCGGGTCGTGGTGTTCACCGTCCCCACCGGACTCGACCGCCTCGCAGTCCTCGCCGGTCAGGCCGCGGGGATGCTCCGCACCCACCTCGCCGCAGCCCACGGACACCCCGCCGCCCTCCTCGACGACGTTCCGACCCCGATCCCGGTGCCCGTGGACTGGGAACCCACCACGGCACCCCTCACCAGGAAGGAGAGCCCGCGATGAGAACCCACACCCCCACCGGCGACAGCGCCGCCGCGTTGGCCCGTCTCGCGTCCCAGGTCGACCGGGTCGAGCAGCAACTGGTCCGCGTGGCCGCGGTCGAGCACGACGTCAAACTCCACGGGTCGGCCATCACCCGCCTGGCTGACCTGCTCAGCACAAGCGTCCACCCCAGCCCCCACCCTGGCCCCCAACCGCGCGCCCTGCCCGGCAGGCCGGGGGAGCAGGGCGAGGACCTGCCGCCGGAGTGGTTGACCGCCCACGACCCCGTCGCCGCAGCCGTCTGGCTCCTCGCGACCACCCAGTGGGTGCAGTCGGTGTGGACCCAGTACACCGCCCTCACCGCCTGTTGGCCGTGGCACCCGCCCGTGGTCGCCGAACTGATGGCATGCCGGGAGTCCTGGCGCGCCGCGACCGCCGAGGACGCCTCCCCGGACGGGCT
>JBOFJB010000138.1:0-2786 GCA_051650465.1 Dermatophilaceae bacterium
GCGCCTCCCGCACCAGGGCGTTACCTGACGCGTACTGCTCCCAGCACCCCCGGTTGCCGCACTGGCACCGGATGCCGTCGGGCACCACCTGCAGGTGGCCGAACTCGCCGGCGACGCCGAACCGCCCTCGGTACAACTCACCGTCGACGAGAATCCCGCCGCCGATGCCGGTACCGAGGTTGACGAGCACAAGGTGGCTCTCGTCGCGTGCCGACCCGAACCGGTACTCCGCCCAGGCCGCGGCGTTCGCGTCGTTGTCGACGACGATCGGCCGCTGGATCCGGTCGGTCAGCGTGGCACGCAGCGGTTCGTCTCGCCACGACAAGTGAGGTGCGAACGCGACAGTGGCCCGGTCGGCGGCAACGAACCCAGCGGCACCGATGCCGACCGCGACGATGTCGTCGCCATGCGACAGCAACTCGTCCACCACGGAGACGATGGTGTCCTCGACCACGCGGGGGCTTTTGCTCCGGTCGGGGGTGTCCCGACGTGTCCGGCGCAGCACCCGCCCGGCTCCGTCGACCACTCCGCCGGCAACCTTCGTGCCGCCGATGTCGATGCCGATCGCGAGGCGCCGCTCACCCATCGGGTACCTCACTGCCCGTGCCTTCGGACGACTCGGTGCCGCCGTCGTCGGGGCCTGGATGCGTTGCGGTCGAACGGTCGGCGCCGCGCGTCTCGCGGCGCTGCCCCGCGAACTCACTCAGTACCGCGGCGGCGAGCGCCGCGAGGTCGGCCAGACGGGCGAGCGACTCCGGGCTGACCTGTCGAGCGGCTGCCACCGAGCGGCAGATCGGGCACCACTGACAGTCCGGTTCTTCGGACGCCGGCCCCTCGGACGAGCCCTGCGACGTGTGCGCGGCCCGGTACAGACTCGCCACGAGCCGGGCGGCCTCCTCGGCTACCGAGCCGGCCTGGGGCTCGGACTGCTCGGCGGTCATCGGCCACTACCTGGGGCTTGCTCACGACCGGCATCTCGCCGCCGGCGGGAGTGCCCGGCCCGACGTCGCCCGACAGCGACCGCGGACGTCGACCGTCCCATTCTGGTCAGTCCTCGACCCGCTTCTTGAGTTCGGCGAGTGCGGTGCTGATGATGAGTTTCTCGGCCTTGCGCTTGAGCATGCCGATCATCGGCATGGTCAGGTCGACCTCGAGCCCGTAGGTGACCGTCGTACGTTCAGGGTCACCACTGACGGTGTAACTGCCGACCAAACCCTTGAACAGGCCGGCTCGCACTAAGTGCCAGGACACCACCCCGCTACCGTTGTCGGCGATGTCCCAGTCGTACTGGAGCACGTAGGTGTCCTTGATGGCGCCGGCGTCGAGGGTGAACTCGACCTGATCGGCCCAGCCGTCGCCGTCCTCGCTGAGCACCGTGCACTGACGGACCTGCTCGGCCCACTCGGGATAGCGCTCGAAGTCGGCGATGACATCCAAGACCGCACCCGGCGCCGCAGCGATGTCGACGGAGGACTCGGTGCGGTCGGCCATGCTCGGAGAGTACCGCCCTGAGGACGCCATACTGAGGGTGGGCCGACCGTTGGCTCACCCGGTCTGCCCACCACCGACCCGCACCCGAGGAGGCCCCGTGCAGGAGGCGTCGACGCCACGCGCCGTGCCGGCGACTATGGCGGGGACCCTCGCCGACGTCCCGCGGCGGTGGGCTGTTGATGAGCCAGGGCGGGCACTCTTCGCGGTCCGCGCCGAGCGCGGCTGGGCCGACGTGGCAGCAGCCACATTTGCCGCGGACGTGGACGCTCTGGCCCGGGGTTTCGCCGCGGCCGGCATCCGAGCCGGTGACGTTGTCGGCATCATGAGCCGCACCCGCTACGAGTGGACTGTCGTCGACTTCGCGCTCTGGACCGCCGGTGCCGTTCCCGTGCCCCTGTACGAGACCTCTTCCGCGGACCAAGTGCGGTGGATTCTCGCCGACTCAGGGGCGGTCGCCGTGGTGGTCGAGACCGCACGACACCGAGCCGTCGTGGAGCAGGCCCACCAGGGCCTCGCGGCACTTCAGCACGTCTGGAGCATCGACGACGGCGACCTCGATCGGCTCAGCACCGCGAGCACCGAGGTGGACGACCTGGACCTCGAGGTCCGACGTTCCGGACTCGACCGCAACACCCTCGCCACCGTCATCTACACCTCCGGCACGACCGGCCAGCCCAAGGGGGTGGAACTCACCCACGGGAACTTCCTCGACCTCGCCGAGAACGCCGCCGAAGAACTCGCAGCCCTGGTCCGCCCGGATAGCGCGTCGACTCTGCTGTTTCTCCCCCTGGCTCATGTGTTCGCCCGGTTCGTCGAGGTCCTGGCCATCACGGCCGGCGTTCGGTTGGGCCACTCCAGCACTCTCGCCACACTGCTGGAGGATCTCGCCGAGTTCCGGCCCACGTTCATCCACGCCGTCCCACGGGTGTTCGAGAAGATCTACAACTCCGCCGAAGTGAGCGCGGAACGCAGCGGACGAGGCCGGATGTTCGCCGGCGCAGTTGCCACGGCGACGGCGTGGTCCGAAGTCCAGGGCAGCGCCGCTATCCCCATCGGGCTGCGGGTGCGCCACGCGCTCTTCGACCGGCTCGTCTACTCCCGGCTTCGCGAAGCCCTCGGTGGCCGGATGCAGTACGCGGTCTGCGGGGGCGCCCCGCTCGGCACCCGGCTCGGCCACTTCTTCCGCGGAGCCGGCATCACCGTCCTCGAGGGTTATGGCCTCACCGAGACGACCGCGCCGGCGACGGTCAACCGCCCGGGGGCGCTACGGGTCGGCACCGTCGGACAGCCCCTCC
>JBOFJB010000139.1:0-2672 GCA_051650465.1 Dermatophilaceae bacterium
TGAAGGTCTGGCAGTACCACTTCGAGTTCCTCAACCTCGGGTACGCGGCGTACCTCGACTTCTTCGGCTTCTGCAAGCAGGCGTTCCCGTCGATCCCCGACCTCGCCATCGCCAAGATGGTGGCCGGTATCGAGGTCGATCTGTTCCGGCCCAACGAGGAGCTGAAGACGCTGGCGCGCAAAGCGATCGAGCTCGGGGTGGCCGACGCGTTCGCGAAGTCCGCCGACGTGGATGCCGTGCACGCGGCGCTCGACTCCGATGCCGGCCGGCGGTGGCTCGCCGCGTGGGCCGAGGTGGAGGAGCCGTGGTTCAACTTCTCCTCGGGTACCGGCTTCTACTACTACGACAAGACCTGGCGGCAGGACCGCTCGGTGCCGTACGGCTTCATCCAGGAGTACATCTCGAAGCTGCAGGCGGGCGTGGACATCTCGCGCCCGATCGAGGAGATCCGCACCGAGCGCGACCGGATCGTCGAGGAGTACTCCGAGCTGCTCGCGTCGGATGACGACCGCGCCGCCTTCCAGGGCAAGCTCGGCCTGGCCCGCACTGTCTTCCCGTACGTGGAGAACCACAACTTCTACATCGAGCACTGGTCGATGTCGGTCTACTGGAAGAAGTCGCGCGAGCTCGGCGAGATGCTTGTCAAGGAGAGCTTCCTCACCGAGGCCGACGACGTGTACTTCGTGCGCCGCGAGGAGATGGACACCCTGCTCTTCGACCTCTACTCGGCCTGGGCCGTCGGCGCCGAGCCGGCCGGCCCGCACCACTGGCCGGCCAAGGTGGCCGACCGCCGCCGGATCGTCAAGGCGCTGAACGCGGTGAAGCCGCCGAAGGCGCTCGGCCCGCCGCCGGCGGTGGTCACCGAGCCGTTCACGATCATGCTCTGGGGCATCACCTCGGACTCGATCTCGATGTGGCTCAACCCGGATGACGAGAGCGGCACCATCACCGGGATGGCCGCCTCGCCCGGCGTCGCCGAGGGCCCGGCCCGGGTGGTGTCGAGCGCCGAGGACATCGGCGAGGTGCGGGAGGGAGAGATCCTCGTGGCACCGATCACCGCGCCGTCGTGGGCGCCGGTGTTCTCGAAGATCAAGGCGACGGTCACCGACATCGGCGGGCTGATGTCCCACGCCGCGATCGTGTGCCGCGAGTACGGCGTCCCGGCCGTGACCGGAACCGGGCAGGCGACCACCGCGATCCGGACCGGCGACGTCATCCGGGTCGACGGCAACACCGGCAAGGTGACCCGGCTGTAGATCCTCGGCCGCGGCCCACACCGACGCCCCGGGCCGCGGCCGGCTCGTACGACGAGCCGCAGCCGGCTCGAATCCGACGGCAGGAGAGGCACATGCTCAAGCAGGAGCTCAACGACCAGCTGACCCAGGTGGGTCCAGGAACGCCGATGGGCGAGCTGCTGCGGCGCTACTGGTACCCGGTGGCGTTCGAGCGCGAGCTCGACGAGTGGCCGATCACGAAGGTACGCCTGCTCGGCGAGAACTTCGCGATGTGGAAGCAGCCCAGTGGCCGCTACGGCATCATGCAGGAGCACTGCCCGCACCGGCGCGCGTCGATGGTCTACGGCGTGGTCGAGGAGGAGGGTCTGCGCTGCGGCTACCACGGCTGGCTGTTCGACGAGGGCGGCCGGTGCCTCGACCAGCCGGCCGAGCCCGCAGAGTCGACCTTCGCCGACCGTGTCCAGGCGTTCGCCGGGAAGGCGCAGGCGATGGGCGGCATGGTGTGGGCCTACATCGGCCCCGACCCGGCGCCCGAGCTGCCGCGGTTCGACGTCTACGTCGACGCCGGCTTCAAGGACGTGGGCTGGACCGTGCTGCCGTGCAACTGGCTGCAGATCATGGAGAACTCGGTCGACCCGCACCACGTGGAGTGGCTGCACGGCCGCTACTTCCAGTTCCTCGGCGAGCAGAAGGGCTTCCTCGCGCCGCCCGGGTTCCAGAAGAAGCACCTCAAGGTGGCGTTCGACGAGCTGGAGTGGGGCATCCTCAAACGCCGTGTGCTGGAGGGCAACACCGAGGAGAACGACGACTGGGCGGTCGGCCACCCTCTGGTGTTCCCGTACTGCATGCGGGTGGGCGGTGCCGGCATCGAGCAGATGCAGATCCGGGTGCCCATCGACGACACGCACACCTGGGTGGCGTTCTACTCGAGCCACCAGCCGCCGGGGATGGAGACCTTCCCCGAGCAGGTGTACCCGGTGGACTACGAGTTCCCGTGGCTCGACGACGACGGCGAGCACATCGTCGACTACATCGAGGGCCAGGACATCATGGCCTGGGTGACCCAGGGCGACATCAACGACCGCACCGCCGAGCACCTCGGGAAGTCGGACATCGGCGTCATCATGCTGCGCAAGATGTTCCGGGAGCAGATGGGGCTGGTGGCCGCCGGCTCGGAGCCGACGGTCGGCTTCACCCGGGAGACGCACGAGCGCATCGGGTTGCCCTGCGAGAAGGACAAGTTCGGCGTCGACTACACCGAGTTCGCGCTGTCCTGGATCTCCGGCGGCTCGGGCCGGTACTCGCCGGCGATGGACCAGATCAAGAAGCTCTACGTCGAGGCCGCAGCGCTGCGCGGCGACCACACCTGGTCGGTGGCCCGGGCCGACGAGCTGATCGAGAACTCGGCCGCCGAGGTGGCCCGCCGCCGACGGCTGG
>JBOFJB010000140.1:0-4517 GCA_051650465.1 Dermatophilaceae bacterium
TGAGGCCGCCGACACTGGTGAACGCGCCACCGGCGACGATCTCGTCATCCAGCCGCAGCAGCGAATACACCCGGTTGCCGGTGACCGGGTTCCACCCGGTCAGGGCGCCGGTCGCGAGGTCGATCTCGGCGGAGTGGTGCCGCGGCTGGCCGAGCACCTGACCGAACTGCCCGCCGATGAGCAGACGGCCGGCCGACACATCGATGGTGTCGACCGTGTTGGGGCAGGTGGCCGGCAACCCGTAGACCGACTTGGTGTCGTGCGGGCAGCGCGCGAGAGACAGGCCGAGGTCACGCGATGTGGCGACACCGAGCCCGTCGAGGGTGGCGTAGGCGGTCCGCGTCTGGCCACCGACCGAGGTGAAGTCACCACCGAGGTGGACCAGCCCAGCACCGGCCTCGACCTCGACCGCACGGACGATGCCGTTCGCCGACGGGTTCCATGCCTGCACCGCGCCGGATGCCGTCGCGAACGCCGCCGCCCGTCCGCGGCTAGCCGTGGCGACCGACTGCGAGGACACACTGGTGAAGTCGCCGCCGACGTAGAGGGTGCTGCTGTCGGAGTTGAGCGCGAGCGCTCGCACCATCGCCGAGGTCTGTCCGGTGAAGGTCGTCTCCAGCGCACCGGTCGTTGCGGAGACCCGCCCGAGGTACTTACGGCTGGCCCCGCTCAGCGTGGTGAACTGGCCGCCGACATACACGCTGGCGCCGGCCGCGGTCAGCGAGTACACCGTGTTGTTGGTGCTACCGGTCCAGCCAGGGACGGCATCGCCGGTGGCGGCACTGACCGCGGCGAGGTTGGTGCGAGCCACCCCGCCCGCCTCGGTGAACTTGCCTCCGACGATGAGCGTCCCGCCGACCAGCGCCAGCGCCCGTACCGGTCCGTTGACCCTGGCGTTGAAGTCGCGGTCGAGCGAACCATCGGCGCGGACGTGGGCCACACTGCGCCGGTAGGACCCGCTGACGTCGCCGAACTCGCCGCCGAGATACCAGCCGCCGGCGCCGTCGGAGATGGTGGTGTAGACGTCGCCGGTCACCATTTGCCGAGTGCCGAGCAGCGCCCCGGTGGTGGGATTGGTGCGTGCGGTGTGCCCGACCGTGGGGCCCACATAGTCGAAGCCGCCGCCGATGAGTGCCTTCGTCCCGAGCGGCACGATGTCCATCACCCGCCCGTTGGCGCCCCAGATGGAGGTATCCGCAGCCGTGGCGAGCGTGAGCGGTGGGGGTTCGGCGGCGCGCGCGGCCGGTGCGGCGACGAGTGTCGATCCGACGAGCGCGAGCACCGTGGCGATCACGAACGCCACCCGGCCGGCGACTCCGGCGGGTAACACATGCGGGCGGGCGAGTGTCATGACAGTGTCCTTCGGGGCGGGGACGGGGCGGGCGAACTGACTCCGGGACGTCGCCGCCCACGGCCTCGCAGGGTGAGGTTCTGGGTCGCGCGGTCTCGCGCGACGGAGTGGTAGACCGCGGCAACGGCATCGGCAGCGGCCGGCCATTGGTACGGCGCAACGAGATCGGGCGCCTCGTGCACCGCGAACTCGCGGAGCCGCTCACGGTCGGACCACATCGCGGCAAGCGCGGTGGTCAGAGCGGCCAGGTTGCCGCGCGGGAACGTACGATGCGCTCCGGACCGGCACGGCGCGAGCACCTCACGGTGCGGGTCGATGTCGCTGGCGAGCACGGGGATGCCGTGCGACACCGCCTCGAGAAGCGTGAGCGGCAGGCCCTCGAGGTCGGAGGGCTGCACGAACACCGCCGCGTGTTGGTAGACCCCGGCGAGCTCGTCGCCGTAGAGGAAACCCGGCAGCACGATGCGGGGGTCGGCACCTGCGAGCGCGACCAACTCGGCGAGGTAGTCCTCGGTGAAGGCGGACCCACCCACGATGACGACCTTGACATCGTCCGGCAGTGACCGGGCCGCCTGGATGAGGAGGTCCGGCCGCTTCTCCGGCACCACCCGCCCGACGAACAGCACATACCGGCCCGGCTCGAGGCCATACTCGGTGCGTAGCCGTTCGGGCAGGGGCGCCGGCACCGGCGTGGGGACACCATTGGGAACGTAGGCCGGTGCGCAGCCGAAATCGGCGCGATAGCGTTCGGCGAGTGCGCGACTCACGGTGACCACGCGATGGGGGACCCGCCCACTCATCCGGTACGCGAGGCCGAGCACCGAAGTGGCCGGGCCGCGCCACTTCGCTCGCTGGTGGTCCAGCCCGTGCACCGTGAGCACCACCCGGCGACGGGTGAGATACCGGACGAGCGGTGCCACCAGACCGGGACCGAGCGCGTGGTAATGCACGATATCGGCCCCGGAAAACAGCGCGTGCACCGTGGACGTGAAACTGTGCGAGATGGTGTCGAGGTGCTTGCCGCCCCACGCGGGCGTATCCACCAGGCGCATGCCGTGATACCGGCTGCCGGCACGATGGCCGTAGCTGCGGCGGCAGTACACGGTCACCTCGAGGTCCTCGCGTTCGGCGAGCAGGCGCCCGAGGTGTTCGACGTGGTGCTCGACACCGCCGTAGGTCGCGGGCACCCCTTTCTGGCCGACCATCGCGACCCGCAGCGGGCGTGCGCCCGGCGGGGAGATCATCGACCCCTCCTCCGCGGCACCGGTATCCGGACTCGCGGCGCCCGGCATCACCGCACCCGGCATCGCGGCACTCGTCCGCGGCACTGGCATGTTGGTGGCGACGCCGGCCTCCGCAGCGATCGGCGCGGCAACGGCATCCGCGCCGACCTGGGGCTGGGGCGTGCTCATCTCAGGTGCGGTCCGCAATCATCCCGGCCGCGACGGTGCGGTTGGTAGCCTCGTCGATCAGCACGAAGCCACCGGTGGTGCGGTTGCGGCCGTACTCGTCGCACAGCAGCGGCACCGTGGTGCGTATGCGGATCCGCCCAATTTCGTTGAGTTGCAACCCGGTCGATGCCTCGTCCCGGTGGAGCGTGTTGACGTCGAGGCGGTAGTGCAGTTGCTTGACGACGGCCCGCGCGTTGCGGGTGGTGTGTTTCACCGCGTACTTGCGGCCCACCTGAAGCGCGGCCGACTCATCCATCCAGCAGACCATCGCATCGATGTCCTGCAGCGTCTGCGGGGCGTTGTTGGGGCGGCAGATCAGGTCCCCACGGGAGATATCGATCTCGTCCGCGAGCCGCACCGTGACCGACATCGGCGGGTACGCCGCCTCGACCTCGCCGTCGGCGGTCTCGATGGCCGTGATGCGCGAGGTGAATCCGGACGGCAGCACCATGACGTCATCGCCCTTCTTGAGGATGCCGCCCGCCACCTGGCCCGCATACCCGCGATAGTCGTGGTGCGCCTCGGAGTGCGGCCGGATGACGTACTGCACCGGGAAACGCACGTCGATGAGGTTGCGGTCGCTCGCGACGTGCACGTTCTCCAGGTGATGCAGCAGGGTCGGGCCGGTATACCAGGGCGTGTTCGCCGAACGATCGACGACGTTGTCGCCGTGCAGCGCCGACACCGGGATGATCTGCAGATCGGGGACCCGCAACTTGGTAGCGAACCCGGTGAACTCGTCCTTGATGCGCTCGAAGACCGCCTGGTCCCAGCCGACGAGGTCCATCTTGTTGACGACGAGCACCAGGTGCGGCACCTCGAGCAACGTGGCGAGGAAGGCGTGCCGGCGACTCTGCTCGACCAGCCCCTTACGCGCGTCGACGAGCACCAGCGCCAGGTCCGCGGTGGAGGCCCCGGTGACCATGTTGCGGGTGTACTGGATGTGACCAGGAGTGTCGGCGATGATGAATTTGCGCTTGGGAGTAGCGAAGTAGCGGTACGCGACGTCGATGGTGATGCCCTGCTCGCGCTCGGCGCGCAGGCCGTCGGTGAGCAGCGCGAGGTTGACGTGGTCCTCACCGCGCTCGCGGCTGACCCGTTCGACGGCCTCGACCTGGTCCTCGAAGACCGTCTTGGTGTCGTAGAGGAGCCTCCCGATGAGGGTGCTCTTGCCGTCGTCGACCGAGCCGGCGGTGGCTAGCCGGAGGATATCCATCAGAAGTAGCCCTCTCGCTTACGGTCCTCCATGGAGGCTTCGCTGAACTTGTCGTCGCCGCGGGTGGCGCCACGTTCGGTCACCCGGGTCGAGGCGACCTCCTCGATGACCGCGGCCACCGTGTCGGCGTCACTCTCCACCGCGGCGGTCAGAGTGGCGTCGCCGACCGTGCGGTACCGCACCCGGCGCTTCTCGACGACCTCACCGGACCGAGGGGTGACGAATTCGCCGACCGCATAGAGCATCCCGCCGCGATCGACCACCTCGCGGTGGTGCGCGAAGTAGATCGATGGCAGGTCAATCTGGCGGCGCTCGACGTAGTGCCAGATGTCCAGCTCGGTCCAGTTCGACAGCGGGAAGACCCGGATGCTCTCACCCGGGTGGATGCGGGCGTTGAACAGGCTCCACAGTTCGGGCCGCTGGTTCTTGGGGTCCCACTGGCCGAAGTCGTCCCGGAACGAGAAGATGCGCTCCTTGGCACGCGCCTTGTCCTCGTCGC